>JBMFLZ010000035.1:0-12510 GCA_049970935.1 Sulfolobales archaeon
ATTCACCATATCTACCCTCGATATAGCTCTCTTCAAGGATCTCAAACCCTCTTCTATTTGCAGTGATTCAATGATTAAATCATCTAGTTGTACTGCTAGATCTTCTTTACCAGCCTCGTATAAGAGATTTCTGAGATGAGCAAGATGCGTCTTAGAGCCGTGGACCCTAGTCTTCTCCCCGAATAATTTGTGTAAAGTGGCTTTAGTAGCTAATTGAATCACTTGTTCAGAATTGAAGCATGCTCCGTCATAATCATTCTCCTGGTAATCTCTCTCGACTCTAGATAAGAATCTTCTAGCTCTCTTCCATAGCAGAGCCCAGTAATCACCACTTATACTATAGTGTCTATCTATAATTAGTTGTGTTAAGTCATAAATTAAATGGATTCAATGATTTTTGAGTCTAAGCACCGCGTGATTTAATGAGCATTAATTACTCCCCAATGATACTAGTGATAGTGAAGAGACAGATGCTGAGGAGAGTGTATTGGATCTTGAGAACTTACTAGAGAAGATCTCTGGGAGGATCCGATGCATAATTCAGGTAGTTGGTCCACGTGATAGTGGTAAAACACTTTTAATAACTAAATTAATTGAGAGACTACATAAGGTTAAAAGAGATCTTCGTGTTCTAGTTATTAAACACACTCATCATAAGCAAATAGATGTTGTGGATAAAGATACTTATCGTTTTCTTGAGGCAGACGCGGATGCCGCGGTAATTATCTCTGAGAGTGGTTTTGGTATATTTTCGCGGAGGAGAGACCTCTCTGAGTTTCTCGGGGGAATAGATGTGGATCTTATTATTGTCGAAGGTTTTAAGGAGCATAGTATCGGTTTCAGAGTGGAGCTTAAGGAACCAGGTGACGTTGATAAAATGCTTGAAGAAGCTTTTAGGTACGCAGAGAAATGCTTATATTTGGTTTAGAGAGGAGTCTCACATGGATCCTTGGCACATATTGCTTGGGGTTGTGCAGGGTATTGTTGAGTGGATACCTGTGTCAAGCAAGACTGTTTTAATGCTTATCTCAGCATATGTACTAGGCTACTCATTATCTGAGTCATATAGTATTGGATTAGCACTACAGGGAGGAACAATTGTTTCCGCAGCACTCTATTTCTGGAGAACACTTATCTCAGCACTGTGGAATAGGAGATTACTTATGTTCCTGATAGTATCAACCTTGTTCACAGGATTAGTCGGTGTACCAATTTATATTCTATCTCGAAAAGCTCTTGAGGAGTTCTTTAACCCCGGGATACCCACAATAGTTATAGGACTACTACTACTAATCCAAGCATTTCTAGCAAGAAGAACTCAAACGAAGAGTCTGAAGGATATTAACAGTATTAATCTAAGAGACTCAATTCTATTCGGTATTGTCCAAGGCCTCGCGGCTTTACCAGGCGTGAGTAGGTCTGGTGCTACAGTGACGACACTACTTTACCTAGGGTATGAGTTGAGTAGTGCTCTAAGACTCAGTTTCTTAGCCTCTATACTAGCGAATGCTGGAGCAACATTTGCTGTTTATTTACTTGATAGAAGAGTGTTTACTCAGACAAACCTAGGATCTGATGCTCTACTAGTTTTTCTCGCCTCGGCAATAACTGGTTTCTTTGCTATTGGTTTCTTAATAGATCTTGCTAGAAGATATAGGATTAAAATGATCTATGGGATGGCGATCATAACACTAATCCTAGGAGCAGTATTCACCTTAGCCAAATCATAATCCCAAGAATCGGATCTTGTAATACTTACAAAAGAAGTGATCTGGTGGATCCCTCGGGTATTCACTTGATCATTTAATAATTATATACTAATACTTTCTTGACCATTATTATTCTTAGAGACTATGGCAACACCTGAAATTATTTACTCAGTTGAGAGGATCAGAGAGAAAATTATTGAGAATATGCAGAGATATGGTAGCGTGAGGTTCTCAGGAGATATTAATTGGTATATTGAGGAGAGCTCTGATAAAGGTCTTGTCGTGGGTGTGGACTCATCTTATGCATCAAGGATCTATAAATACATCTATTTATATCTAATCAGAGGAGTTGCTGTGCCTTACGGCGAGAACGATATTGTTAGGAGATGTCTTGTGAGTGATAGTGATAGTGATGCACACTTCATTGCTGTGCCAGCCTACGAGACCGAGGAGATGTCTCAACCTGTTTCTCCACCGGTTAGAGAGCTTAAGAAGATTCTTTCTCATAGAGCAAAGGATCTTGAGGTTGGTCTCGGGCACAGATCCTTTGAGTGCCTTAGGGAATTAGTTGGTGAAGAACCGCTCATACTGATGGATGGTTCCGCGAGAGGTTTCTTACCCTATAGATTCAAAGAGACTGTGGCTAGAAGAGGTTTCCCACTTATTGAGGAGCTTAAGAAGAGTTGGGAGAGGAGAATTAATGTAATAAAGGATCTCTCTAAGAATAATCATATGGTTTTTATATCAAAGACCCAAACTAGAACATATCTCTCGCACAGATTGGGCCCCTACATAGACGCTGGTGAGGAGAGGATCAGTATTTTGGTACCTGATGTGATACTACTAGATCTATATCTCACCAAGAAGAATATTTTCAGAGACGGAGTGAGAACACCTGGTTTCTCAGAGCCCATAATCTATCTAAACACTGATCCGCCTGAGAACATAACTATTTTCTACGCTGTGTTTGAGAGAGGTGGCGGTATGTATCAAGTAAGTATAGTCGGTGAAAAAGATCTGGATACAGTAAGAGAGATATACAGAAGAATAAAGTACTGGAGCCCAGGAGGCTACCCAGAGCCCTTGAGAGAAGCTCATCACTACGCTAGACTAAGATATAGTGACTTGGAGAAAATGCTTCATATATCTGGGGTATATGTTGAGAGTGGTAGAGAGGCGCTTGAGATATGAGTCAGAGAGGAGTTATTGGCTACGTAACCCAATCATATTCACCAATACTCGCTGAGGCAGTCTCAGACACGCCAGTCCCCATAGGAAGCTATGTATATGCTGAGTTTGATGTGAGAGATCGGGCGACAGGATCTCTAATTACTAGAAGAGTCATTGGTGTCGTCACCAACGCTGGTTATCAACCAGCTATGCCACTAAGCACCTTGGCTCTACTGAGGGAAGACACTGATCCCTCAAAGATAAAAACACCTAAGTATTCACCTATGAATATCTATGTTATTGCTGATGTATCGGAGAGAGAACCATCTTCACCTCTCTACCCAATTCCCCCGAACACACCTATTTACCTGGTCTCAAGTATTCAGCCCAGTCCTCTTGAGAAGGTTTATAAGAGACCTGATTTATTCAATGGATTAATCAGGATCGGTTCTTTAGCTAGGCTCGAGAATATTGATGTTGCGATAGATGTGAATAAACTACACAAACATCTCTTGATTACTGGGGCAACGGGGTCTGGTAAGAGTAATGCTGTTGCGATAATAGCTGATAGATTATCTATGCTTGGTGCACCTGTGATAATATTTGATGTCCATGGTGAATACGTGAATCTTGAGCCTGAGGACGGTAGAGTAGACAAGATCGAGGTCATAAGAGCTGAGATAGATCCATTAAATATAAATCTTGAGGCACTTACACACATGATCATTAGAGACCCACAGGCAACTAGACAAAGAAGATTATTTAGAAAGCTAATGAGATCCTTAATAAAACAATTGAGGAAGATTGCTCAAGACAAAAATATTGATCCTAAGCTAGCTATCGAGGATCTCTTCCAATCATTACTGAAGACACAGCAGAGTAGAGTTCTCGATTTAGCTGATGACTACTTCGGCACAGATCAAATTGATCAAGTTATTAAAATGGATTACACCAAGAAATTTATTCTACTAATAGCCTCTAAAATAAGTAGTCTCGTTGATCAAAGTGACAGCAGATCTAGAAGCACACTCGAGGGATTAGAGGAGAGATTTCTTGACTTTGTGTGGTCCTACCCGATTCTTAATCTAGATGCAATAGATCCTCTGAGCAAAATATCTCCTGGTAAAATAATTGTGTATGACGTATCTATGCTAACAGATGATCAGAAGGCTTGGCTACTTAGATTATTAGCCGATAATTTACTCGAGAATCTCAAGAATAGATACAGAAGTCGACAAATACTACCAACAGTACTAGTCGTTGAGGAAGCACCACTCTTCATCTCAGCATATTCATCGAGTGTCGCTAAGGAGAGTCTCAGGAGATTCGCTAGAGAAGGAAGAAAATTCGGTGGTGTACTAATTATCGCTAGTCAGAGACCCAGAACACTTGACCCAGATATCTCCTCACAGATCCAGAATTTCCTATTCTTGAAACTTGTTCAGCAAGAGGATATTAAGAGTGTCATGTCAATAGCTGATAATCTGGAGGAGAGTTTAGCTAGAACACTCCCGAGCCTGCCTACGGGGTGGGGTATTGTGATGGGTGAGTGGATAGGTAGATTCCCAGCACTAGTCGCAGTTGATAAGCATAAGGGGAAGAGACTTGGTGCATCACCTGATTTCGTTAGTGAGTGGAGAAAAGGTCTTGAGAGTATTGAGAAAAAAGATCTTAGACCAAGCGAATTTAGCTTCTGAGGTTACCTAAATGAGGTTCCTACATGTATCAGATACTCACCTAGGCCACAGAAGATGGAATCTCCCAGAGAGAGAAAAAGACTTCTATGATGTATTCAATGAAGTAGCTGATATAGCGATCAGAGAAAAAGTTGAAGCGATCCTTCACGCGGGGGATATGTTTGATAAGAGCGATCCACCTCCACAAACCTATGTGAGAACCTATGAGATACTTAAGAAACTAAGAGACCATGGAATAAGATTCTATGTGGTCGCAGGAAACCACGAGATACCCACAACAATAAAAGAGTCTCCACTGAGAGTATTTGAGAAAATGGATCTTCTAAAAATACTCTCGTTAAGAGAAGTTGGTAAAGAGATCCTCAGAGACTCTCAGGGACACGATGTAGAGATCTACGGCTACTCCAAGGATGTAGCAAATAAATTCTTCGAGGAGAAAATTAATCCACCGAATAATAAAGAGGTTATTAGAATAGCTCTTATCCACACCTTAGTCTGTGAGCCAATGCAACTCTATCTTAACTGGAGTGAGGAGATGTGTAGAGATCGAGGGTTAAGACCCCTTAGATCAACTGTGAATAAAGATGCGTTTAACTATATTGCCTTAGGAGATCTGCATATTAGGTGGGAGGGTAGAGTAGGTGAATCACCTGCTGTTTACCCGGGATCCACTGAAGCACTAAATCGTGGGGAAGCATTCGATACTCAGTATAGATTTATTGAGAGATACGTCTATTTAGTTGAGACAGATCCTGGAGAGACGAGGTATAAGCCTATAAAGCTTGAGAGCACCAGACCATGGCTCTATATTGAGGCACTGGACTACAGAGACTTAATCGATAGTAAATTGAGAGAGATTAATTGGAGAAGCTTTAGAAAACCACCTATAGTAGTAGTATCCCTGAGGAAAAAACCTTCATCAGTCGAGCAAGAAGCATTAAGTAAGAAATTAAATGAATTAATTGATAATAAATATGTTCTGAAGATAGATAGTATTCTCTACACCGAGGAGACTATTCCACTATATAATGTGAGAGAATTCTCTGAGGAGAATATTATTGTTTCTCTCGAGAGTGTTCTCAATGAATTATTCAAGGATCAGATTGTAGCGGATCTTCTCAGTAAATTCATTGATGAGAAAATAAGCAGTGAGGAATTTATTAAGACACTAAGAGGAGACAAGGATCTACTAAATAAGTTCTACGAGAAAATAAGTGGGGTCAAGGTGTCTTAGATGTTTATTGAGGAGGTATACATAAGAGATATTTTATCACATAGAGAGAGCAGAGTGAGATTCAGGAGAGGATTAAATGTTATTATAGGTCCTAATGGTGCAGGTAAAAGCACAATTATTGACAGCATAGTATACGCGTTACTGGTCTATGGGGCAGGTTCTGAGGAGATTAAAAGAGCTAGTAAGGCAGATATGATCAGGACTGGAGCTAGTCGCGGAGAGATAAAAGTGGTGTTTAGTATTGGTGGACACAGATATGAGCTTCAGAGAACACTTTCACTGAAAGGCGAGTCCGAGGATATTCTGAGACAATTATCACCTGTTCAGAGAGTGATTGCTATAAGAAGTAGTGTCCCTAAAGAGATCCATAAGATCCTTGGGATACAAGACCCCAAGATACTCACCTCCACAGTAATCGCTAGACAAGACTATTTAAATGAGATCCTCTTAGAAGAACCCTCTAAGAGAAGAGAGAGACTACTTAAGTTAATAGGATTAGACAAGATAGAGAAGACTAGAGAGAAAATCAATAATTCATTAAAGAAACTCAGAGAAGAGCATAGTAAAATAATGCTCGAGATAGGTAGAAAAAAACAGTTAGAGAATGAATTAAAGAAGCTAGAGCAAGAACTAGTCCTAAAGAGAGAGGAGTTCAATAAATTAAAGCCTCAGCTAGATGATCTTAGGAGAGATCTAGAGAAGAAAGAGAAGAAGAGAGAAAAAATTCAGGGGCTTCTACAGAATCTCTACATAGTTATCAGATACAGAGAGATCTCAGATAATATTCAGAGGAGGAGGAGAGAGCTCGAGGAGATCAGAGAGAAATTTTCTCTGTACAAAGATCTAGATAGAGAAAAAATTAGAGAATTAAGAAATAATCTCAATGCGAATATCAAGAGAATCAATGATTTAACAAAGGAGATGGAGGAGAGGATCAAAGAACTATCTATTGTAAAAGAAGAGATGATTAGATTAATTAACGAAGCTATCATGTATCTAGATAAGGAGAAAACAGATCTTCTCAAGAGCTATATTGAGAGCAATAGATTCAGTGAAGCACTTGATCTAATTAATTATGAGATAGAGAAGATTAATGAGATTATAAATATGATCAGGGCTCAGATACAGATCTATGAGAGTTTCACTAAGAGCTTCAGAGAAACGGATCGTTGCCCAATCTGTGGTTCACCGATCCCGAGAGATAGATTAGAGCACTTACTTAGAGAGCACGAGATCTCTATCAAGAGATTATTAGGAGAACTTGAGAGCAGAAATATTGTAGTGAATAAATTAAGAGACTTAACTAGTAAAGTCAGAGACTATGCTAGGCGTATTGAGAAGACTGAGAGTCGATTAAGAGAATTAAATGATGAATTCTCTATGAGAAGAGCTTCTGTTGATGAGAACATGAGATTATGTAATGAGTATATTTCAAAGATCCTTGGCAAAGGCCTTGATTCTTACGATGAGTGTATAAGATCTATTGATAAAGTCGTGGAGGAGTATCGTGTATATGAAGAGAGGATGCAGAGTCTAAGTAGGGATATTGAGAGTTTAGAGAGAGAATTAAGAGACTTGAGAGATAAGGTTCAAGTAGTTGAAAGAGATCTACATGAGTTCCTGGTTTCCGAGGCCTTGGAGAAGTATGTTGATAAGGAGCCCAGTGAGATAATGGATCTATTGAATAGATTAAGTAGTGAATTAGCAAATGAGATAAGTAGTCTGAGAAAGAGATATGATGAGTTAAGTAAGAAAGTAAATTCTCTCGAGGGAGAAATTAGATCTCGTGAGAGCGATATTAGAGATAAGAGATTAGAGCTTGAGAAACTAAGAGACGTTGAGTTAGAGATGGATAAACTCGAGAAGATTATTAAGATCCTTGAGAAATTAAGTGAATTACTTAAGAAAGATGGTGTTATTGTAAGGATCTTAACAACGAGACTTAGAGAAGCTCTTGAGAAAGAGATTAATAGGATCCTTAGAGAAATAGGCAGAAGCTTCAGAGTTGTGATCGAGGAGAATTTTGAGATAAGTATTCTGTATGGAGAGAATCAAAAGAGACCTGTTGAGAATCTCAGTGGTGGTGAGAGAACTATGCTCTCAATAGCTATGAGACTAGCTCTAGCCAAGGTTCTCACTGGTAAGATACCTAGGTTCATGATACTTGATGAACCTACGCAGAACTTGGACGCGGATATGAGAGGAATGATTTTTGATATTATCAAGAGAATCGCTGGTGGAATGGATCAGGTGATTGTTGTGACACACGATGAGGAAGTTATTGATAGAGCTGATCATTTGATTAGAGTAGTTAATGAAGGAGGGATAAGTAGAGTGATCGAGGGATAGAAAATTTTTCAGAAAGCAATTATTATCACCAAGCCTATAAATGCTAGAGCTATGAAGACTACTGCCCTAAAAATATTCATGTAGAGCCTAGTGTAATCATATACTAGTCTAAAAATTTTTTCAGAGGATAATAGAACGAATATTGCCAGCGAGGGTATTGTTGCAGAGAAACTATATAGAAGCCCCATATAAATAGATGAGTGGATCTCTGAAGAAACAATATATGAATAAATCGCTGGGAGAAGAGGAAGACTACATGGACACGAAATAGATGCTAAACCACCTAAGAAACCTATCGCAGCAGAAGATACATAGAGACTTCTTCTACCGAATCTTCTGATGAGAGGATTCAGAGGATTTATTCTAATAAACTTAAGAGAATCACTTGATAAAGTCTCTGATAAGAAACCTAGTGCACCGAATAAAACTAGTAAGAACCCGAATAAGTAAACCAAGATCCTCACATAGGGATAAGCCAGAGAGATAGCCCCTATAAGAATTATTGATACCACAAAGACAGCTACGAATAAAGAGATCGTGAATAAAGCTCCTGACAAAAGGATCCTGACCCTGGAAAAACCTGATCGAGAAAACAGGTAGAGTAAATAAATGAGAAAACCAAAAACAACTACACCAAGACCCTGCAGAAACCCCGCTAGAAAAACGATAAAGCCTTTTAGTAAACTCATACCGAGTAATAATTTCAAGCTGCAAAATTAAATACGGAAAGTATACACATCGCTTTAATTATGTAGATCATCATCTGTAAGACTCTTACTCAATTTGTCTTAATTTCTCTTAGCTCTAATTTAAGTCCTAGATCTCTGAGTCCAGTTAAATCTTTATCCTTCGTTGCCAATTATAGATCATATTCCGTGGCTACGTGTCAATTGATTTCATCGGAACCTAAACCTTCTTCTAAACTCCTCACTTGACTTAATCACGCTCTCAAGATCTTCATCTGATAGTAATCTTCTTAATTCATTAAAAGATTCTTTGGCCCTACCGCGCTTAGCCTCTCTATAAAGATCAAGTAGAAAACTACTCCAGTCCATATCACCTTTATCTTTGGCTAATAAATCCTTAACCTCTTTCAAAACGGATATAGTTGTATACCTACGCAACTATATCACCATTTAGATAATAGTTGTTTAGCTGACGCCTCGATTATATATCTTATTTTAAAGGCTATATGTTTCAAGTTTCTGTTATATTTTCTGATAATATTTTCAGATCTTTTCTTTACATATTAGGCTCTAAGGTACTTCTTCCTCAGATCTCTTCTTTGCTTCCTTGATTCTTCTGATGACATCTTCTGGTAAAGAAATATCTTCTCTCCTGAGATCCACGGGTCCTTTAACTCTCATTCCTACCCCATCTATTATTTCGATCTCGTGCATTCTCGTGTCATGTGGTGTTTGTCTCATTTTCTCTACTAAAACAAATCTCCTCAGAACTCCTCTCTTAACGCTTCTCCTGAATCTGATTATCCCATCTGCTACATGCTCCACTCCGAAGCCGAAGGCGTCTCCTGTTGTTATTGCGTATTGACTTACTAGTAGTGTTGTGAAATCCCATCTATATAGGATTCTTTTAACGGAGTAGCTGTATTTCCTAGCCATAGCCGGCTTGTCTAGCCAGAATGCACTCATACTATCAATAACTAATCTGGCTCTTCCGTAGCCAAGTCTCTTCTTGGCCTCAATTATTTTCTCAACTAATCTATCCACATCTAGTTCCTCTAGGAACCATTCATCACTCTTGCTTCTCATGAGTGCATCAATAATAATCATCTGCTCATTGTCAATCGCTTTCTCAAAATCCATATTAAACATCTTTGCTTGATTAATAATACTCTCTCTACTCTCCTCCGTGGTCACATAAATGACTCTATCTCCATCCAAGATACCTCTCCAAGCGAAGTGGAGGCAGAAAATTGTTTTTCCAGTCCCAGGCTCTCCTGTGACTGCTACGAAGAATCCTCTCGGTATTCCACCAGCTATTAATGGGTCAAAGCCTTCTACACCAACACTTAATCTCTCAATAAATTCCTTGGGGGCTTTCTCATCTTCTAAATAATCACTATCTCTACGAGACAAGGAATTATCCATTTAAAAAGATTTTTTGAGGTATATAAAACTCATGTTATTCTCCTAAGAACCTTCCCAGGCCTGATCTCTCTATTGATCCTTTTGTTCTCAGCCACGATTTCTCCATTGATGATCACGTATCTTATCCCATTGGGGTAGGAGTGCGGGTTCTCGTAGGTCGCTGTATCCTCGATCCTGTAGTAGTCGAATACCACTAGATCAGCTTTGAAACCAGGTCTAATCAACCCCCTGTCCCATAGTCCAAGTTTCCTGGCTGGTAGCGAAGTCATTTTCCTAATTGCCTCTGGGAGAGATATCAGCTTCTGCTCTCTTACGTATCTCGCGATCACTCTCGGGAAGGTTCCATAGCTCCTGGGATGAGGCTTACCCTCACCAAATTTAACTACCGAGCCATCACTACCGATCGAGACCAGTGGATGAGAAATTACTTTTGCAACATCTTCTTCTCTCATACCAAACATAATCATTCTAGTGCCCAACTCATCATCGATCAATAATCTAACCACCGCCTCCACAGGGTCTACACCTAGTTTCTCAGCAATCTTATCTAGTCTAGAACCCTCAAACTCCTTGTGCTTATGTGAGTAAGAGATCATTATATCACTCCACGAAACATATCTCTCCTCAAAAACAATACCACCACCTAAGCTCTCCTTAAGTCTCTCAACCACCGAGGGATCAGATAATCTCTTCAGAACCTCTTCTCTAGACCCCTCTCTAATCTCCTTTGGTAATAGAGCTGTGAGTGATGTTGATGAAGCAGTATACGGGTATGCATCGGCTGATACATCGTATCCCCTAGAGACATACTCTGATATAAGATCAAGAGCTACAGAGACCTTGCCCCAAGCAGGTCTACCACTAGCCTTTAAATGAGAGATCTCTACGGGGGCTCCTGACTCAACACCGATCGTTATAGCCTCAATAACTGAGTCTATTAAGCCAACACCCTCATTCCTCATATGAGTAGTGTATATACCGCCGAAACGAGCCACGACCCTCATTAACTCAATTATTTCTCTGGTATCAGCAAACATACTAGGCACATATATTAGACCAGTACTCATACCAAAAACACCAGCTCTCATAGACTCCTCAATTAGTCTCTTCATCTCCTGAAGCTCTTTTTCGCTAGGCTTCTTATCCTCGTAGCCTAGAACCGCGGATCTAAGAGTTCCGTGGCCTAGGAGAGGAGCTATATTGGGTATTGGCCTAGTCTTCTCGAGATAATCTAGGTACTCACCAAAACTCTCCCACCTAATCTCGATCCCTGGGAAATCTCTCTTAACATACTTCTCATACTCCTTCTTATTAACATCTGTTAAAGGAGCTGGTGACGAGCCACAGTTCCCAATAACAAGAGTCGTCACTCCCTGAAGAACATAGTTATCTGCCGTAGGCGTCTCGAGAATAGATAAGTCACTGTGATTATGAATATCAATGAAGCCAGGAGCAATATAGAGGCCTCGGGCATCAATAACTCTCTCAGCCTCAGCACCAGATAAATCCTTCACAGCAACAATTGTGTCTCCAGATACACCAATATCAGCTCTAAAAGGAGGAGAACCACTACCATCCAGAACCAAACCATTCTTAATAACAAGATCGTATCTAACCAAATTATTCACCAAGAGAAACTGTCTTAGGCGGGTATTATAATTTAATCTTTTGTGGCTCATGTTATTTTTACTACAGAGGTATGTAGCTACTAGGGAGGTATGTAGTGCTGACCTCCTCCCCGCCATAAATGGCGAGACTTTCAGTTGTAATTATTTAATCGCTTATTCTCTCAGCCATATTTCCTACGAGACCTTCGATTTTTGAATCCTCTCCTCTAGAGATGAGGGAATGGATGAGGCCGGATTAGTTCTTTCCAGGGATCAAAACTGTGAAAGCTTCTACGCTAATCTGAAGTCTCCTCATAAGTTTTAATACTGTGTTATAATTTTCATACTTTATTTAATCATTTTTTCAATTCGGCTATGAATTGCTTTACGTCTTCCGAATATTTCTTAACCACGTCTCTATGCAGCCAGTCTTCGTAGAAGTTTTGGTGCGGTGTACTAGCTACTGAGAAAAGTCTTCTAAGCTCTAGTTTCTTCTCTTTCTCATTCAACTCTATGATAAAGCTGAAGAGTTCTCTAAGCGACAAAAACGTGATTACTCTAATAGCCGCTACTGCTTTAATTATTAACGTTGCTTAACTCCACAGTTTCTCGATGCTTAAATATAGCCTCCCT
>JBMFLZ010000036.1:0-11742 GCA_049970935.1 Sulfolobales archaeon
GGCTTGGTTGAGAGATTTGAGAGGGAGTTCGCTAGGTTCCATGGCGCTGAGTATGGTTTGGGTGTTGCTAATGCTACTCTTGGTTTGTTGATGGCTTATATGGCTCTTGATCTTGAGTATGGTGACTGGTTTGTTGTCCCAGCCTACACCTTTATTGCTACAGCAACTGCTGGGGTGGTTATTGGTTTGAGACCTGTTTTTGTTGATATTGATTTTGAGACATTGACTATTGACGTAAACGCCTTGGCTGAGATGCTTGAGAGAGACAAGGATCAAAGGATCAAGCTTGTGGTGCCTGTGCACTTCGCTGGGAACCCTGCGGACATGGATCAGGTGAATAAATTAGCTAGGGGGCACGGAGCATTTGTTGTTGAGGACGCGGCTCAGGCCCAGGGATCTGTTTATAGAGGAAAGAGAGTTGGTGCATTAGGAGACGTTGGAGTATTCAGTTTCCAGAGCAGCAAGTTAATGACTGCTGGCGAGGGCGGTGTGGCGTTAACTAATAACAGAGAACTGTACGAGAAGATGTGGTCAATAATGCATGCTGGTAGAGACCCAATGGGGAGATGGTATGATCATGTTAGAGTAGGACTTAATCTACGAATGCTCGAATTCCAAGCAGCAGTTCTCCTACCACAGCTCTGGGGCTTGGAGGATATGCTGAGGAAATTGAGAGAGAGTGCGAAGATAGTGTATGAGGAGCTTGAGAAAACAGAACCAATACACCTCCACAAGTACCCGAGCCACATAGCTAGCAACTACTACTTCATACCAGTATCAATAGAGGATAAATACCTCGAGAAGCTGAGTAAGGAGAAGATAGTCTCTAAAATGAGAGAAAAAGGCTTCTGGATCGTTGAGGGCTACCAGAAACCCCTGAATAAGCAACCAGCCTTCGCAGAGAAGAGGTGGAGATTACCCTACGAGGAGTACATGAGGCAGTCCCTGCCAAACACCGAGAAGGCTTGTAGAGCAACTATGTGGATACCTCACCCAGAGATGCTTGAGCCAGAGGAGTACGTAGCTAAATACGCCAAGGCACTTAAGGAAACAGTGAGAGAGCTACTATCTTGAGGATCCATAGAATAGAGAATAGAGAAATAGCAGTCGAAGCCGACCTAGAAACGGGAGTAGTCACAGGAATAATAGATAAGGTGGCGGGAGTAAATCACCTGTTCTCAAGAAAACCTGAGTTAGAGACCAAGAGACCCGGGATGGGGATATATGTTCTAGAACCAGTATTCTGCCCACAGCCCACGGAGACACGCACAGAGGAAAACAAGATCATTTTCAAATGCCAGAGACAGGATCTCGAGATCAGCTGGGGTCTCGAGCTACAGGAGAGAAAAATAAGATACTTCGCCGAGGCCCAGTATCTTGGGGACAAGGAATTTATCAATAGATTCAGAGTAGTGATCTACTCAGCATGTGGGAGAGGAGGGTTCTGGGGGGATCCAGGTGTTGAGGGCGCGGGTTATAGTTGCAGGTACTACGTGAATTATGGTTTTGAGAGTAGTAGAGAAACATTCTCCTCAGTAATGATCCCTTCAACAACTAGAGGATTTAGATTCGAGAAACACTCCTACAAAACAAGACTATTTCCCGAGGCAAGGTGGATAGCCACGGTGGATAAGGTGCTGAGAATAGGTCTAGTGATAAAGCCAGATAGAGATGACTACCTAATCGCTGTGGAGGATCAGTTCTTCAACATAGAGATCAACATAATCACGCCCAGGAAAAAACTTAGCAGAGGAGAAAGAGATTCCCTGGAGATAGACATTGTCCCAGTAAGAGATCTTGAGAGAATCGATTATGTATCAAATGAATTTATCCTAGGTGTCGAGAGCCCCTCAATAGCAATCCCCGGCGAGAGGTATAGAGGGAGAATAGTGATTTATCCACTAGAAAAGATCTCTTGCGAAGTCAATGGGTACATAGAGTATGATAAGAACATGGCTTCTATAGGTAGAAGAGGCTACTGCATTGATCAAGTCAAGAGAGGCTTTAGAAGAGAAGAGATTAAGCTAGAGAAGAGATTCATTGACTCAGCCCCAGGAACCCCATGGGTAAGCAACTTCGAATCAGTGAATAAAATAGGTTTTGAAATGGATAAAGAACTCTACGAGATCCCGGATCTGGTCGTGGAGATCTGCGGAGGCAAGTATATTGCTAGAAGAAGCTTCACAGTGCAGCCTGAGGCCCCCGAGATACTTAAGAAGATCCCTGAGAGAATCAGAGAATACTTCTATAATAAATATATATATGATAATTATGATGTAGAGAGCGAGTACAGAGACACAACAGCACTAAGCGAATTATACCTATACGTATCCAAGCCCCCTACACTGAGAAGAATACTTAAAGTAGGAATAAATGATGTGAGACCCAGTAAATCAATCACTGAGAAAATAGTGAAGTATCTCGAGCACAAGAGAATAAGAGAGATCATCGAGAAAATAGTAGCTGACCCAGGCAATAAACTCCTTATCTTCAACATAAATCCACTGGACATAGTTTTTCTATATATCGTTGAGAGAGATCCTATGTACATAGATCTTCTCAAGAGAGTTTTTGAGAACATAGCCAAGTACTGGTTTAGAGAGGATCTAGTAGGCTACTACACCGCTATACACGGCGGAGCAGGTGCCTCAAGATTCATTTACTGGGCACTATCTCTTGACCTAATAGATGATTTCTTGACCAAAGATCTCAGAGACGACCTCGCTTACATGCTTAATGAAATTGGTAGAGAGATCTATAAGATAACCAATGTGTGGGCCGGCAACTGGGAGTTTGCTGAGGCAGCAGGTCTCCTAGCCATAGCTCTGAAAGTTGATGGAGTATACACTGATGTCTTCAGGGAGAAGGCCCTAACAATTCTCGAGACACTACAATACACCTTCCTCAGAGACGGAGGATCTGTTGAGTTAGCCGCTGGGTATCATCACTATGATCTTGAGAGCATCATGAGTGGAGCCGAGATCCTCTATTACTCAGGAGATAATCGCTTATACAGAAGAAGCTTAGGAGACGATGAACCAATTATTAAGAAAGCTCTCATGTGGCTCTGGAACATACTCACACCATACAACACCACACCCGCTCTCGAGGACACAAACGAGAGCTACGTAGCCCCAGACCTCTATGTACTGGGCTACCTGAGGTACAGAGATGAGAGACTGGGCTACGTGGCAAAGAGACTTTGGAGCACCAGACCCTATCTCTATAACCCACTCACGCTACTGGCTCTAGCACTAAGTAACGAGGATCCCTTAGAGAAAGAGTTTACCGAGTTCAGGAGAGACAAGATCCTTAGACTGGATCCCAGCGGAAGATTCATTTATAGAGAGAGTGAGGACCCAGAATCATTCTTCCTGATACTAGACTACGGACCCCACGGAGCCTGGCACGGGCACCCAGACAAATTAAGTTTCGAGGTTTATAGAAGAGGAGAAGCCATTATAGTAGATGCGGGATCAGGAGGATACTACAATCCTCTCCACTGGTCATGGAATAGAAGAACAATTGCTCACAACACAGTGACTAGAGAGGATCAGGATCATGATGAGATCAGAGGAGAATTAATTAATCTAGAAACAGCCGAGGACAAGATCCGTGCGGTGTTCACGGCGAATATATACAGAGACACAGTCCTGGTCAGGGAACTGACGCTACTCGATAAGAAAGAGGTGAAAGAAATAGATCTACTTGATAAAGTGATTGGTGAAGGATTATATCGATGGAATATTCATGTTAGAGGAGTATGCGAGGATAAAGATACAAGGGTTATCTGTAGAACACAGAGGAATAATATAGAGATCATATCATTTGATGAGAAATGGGTGATCTCCGAGGGGTTCAGAGGAGATAGTGAGAAAATAAATTATCTCTACCGAATAAAGAAGATCTCTGGGCAAGACTTCTTTAGAACAAAAATAATTATATATTAATAATTAAGCGTCATAACCGTACTAATCTATTTTGCTGAGATAAAAACAATACTTACTTAATCTAGTGAAAATTTTCATCATTATACTCTTTATACATAGGTGTTTGATGAAAATAATAGATTTATATCTTTTTATAGAGTATTTTAAATGTAGAGTATAGAGTGCTTGGTGCTTCACATGGTCTCTCCATACACGCGATATGTAATTAATAAAACTATTACATACACGATCCTGTGGTTCTTGGCAGCTTTTCTCAATTTCCTGCTACCTAGAATAATGCCTGGGGACCCAATAGGGAGATACCTTGAGACACTATATAACATGGGTCAAGTAGCTACTGGAGGAATCGCGCAGGTGGTTCCCGAGGCTGAGCGTCTGAGAGAAGAGGTTCTACGCAAATTCGGTCTTGATCAGCCTCCACTGACCCAGTTCGTGTATTGGTTTATTAATTTCTTGAGAGGGGATTGGGGCTACTCAATATCTTTTCCTAATCTCCCTCCAGTGATTGATCTTGTTAAACAATATCTTCCTAACACACTTCTGCTTCTACTACCCTCTCTAATTGTTTCTTGGTTGGTGGGGAATTATCTCGGTGCCTACATGGCTCTGAAGGGTGGGAAGATTGATAAGATCGGTTTATCATCAATGCAATTCATATCTTTGATCCCAGCGTATTGGCTCATAATAGTCTTGATATTCATCTTCGCAGTGAATCTAAAGTGGCTTCCTGTCAGTGGCAAACCAGCATATGTTATACCCTCATTATCCTGGGACTACATATCCGCGTTGTTAAAAGCATGGATTCTCCCCATGACAACAATAACGATCATAGGAATAGGCGGTTGGAGCATTGGTATGAGAGCCTACGTAATTTATCAACTCAACTCAAATTACATAAGATACTCAAGAGCCCTTGGACTACCACAGAGAGTACTTAGTAGATACGCCTTCAGAAACGCTATTATTCCACAATTCACAGCCTTCGCCTTAAGCTTCGGAGGATTATTCGCGGGCAATCTCCTCGTCGAGATGGTGTATGGGTACCCAGGAATGGGTTCTCTACTAGCACTAGTCATGTCTAGACTAGATATATTCAGTATGCAAGCAATCTTCACATTCACAGCATCAATGATACTAGTAGCTAACTACGTAGCCGATATACTCTACGGCTTCCTAGACCCAAGGATCAGGAGAGGCATAACTGAGGTGGTTGGGTGAGGAGAATGACCAGATCCGTATCACTGAGAAAAATCACTTCGAGAGGTATAAGCTTCATAAGAGAGTCTCTGATAGGAGAATTATTTACAAACAAGAGATTCACCTTGGGATTCGCAATATTCATGTCCCTGGTCCTATTAGGATACGTAGGCTCATTATTCGCCTACCCAGACCCCTGGGACATAAGCATCTACAACCCAACAAAGACTAATCAATGCACTGAGGAACTAAGATTCCTCCCACCATCACCAGAGCATCTACTAGGAACTGACCAGGGCTGCAGAGATATTTATACGTGGCTCGTGGTTGGTTTAAAGAATAGTCTGTGGATAGCCGCGTTAGCAGGTTTAATATCAACTTTAATCGCAATGATCCTTGGGTTAGCCGCGGGGTATAAAGGAGGCTTATTAGATGACATAATTAATTTCTCAGCAAACTTCCTCATAGTAATACCAATGTTCATAGTGCTACTAATGGTCGTGGGCTACGTGCCTCCACAGGCTAGAACAACAATGCTTGTAGCAGTAGTAATAGGTCTCCTAGGATGGCCCGGCCCAACCAGAGTAGTTAGATCCATGGTTATGCAGAATAAAGCCTCTGACTACGTAGACGTAGCTAAGTTAATGAATTTCACATCCACCGAGATAATGATTAAAGAGATCCTGCCAAACATATCCTCATACATATTCCTCATATACATACAATCATTCTCCGCAGCAATATTCGCTGAGGTGGGTATAGGAGCAATAGGCTACGGACCCTTCGACGCAGTGACACTTGGAAGAGCATTTAATAACATGATCGGTGGCGGAGCAGTGACCGTGGGAGCGTGGTGGTGGTTTGTTCCACTTGGACTAGTAGTTGTTTTCCTAAGCTATAGTCTACTACTAATAAACCTAGGACTACAGCACGTGTTTAACCCAAGGCTCAAGTTAACTGTTTACGCCGTGTAGAGGTGGTTTAGATGGATGATATTGTCTCTAGAACACGTGATTTAAGGCTTTACTACATTCTTCCTAGAGGAATATATGTTAAGGCGGTTGATGGAGTATCTATAGAGATACCCAGAGGAGGATTCCTAGGACTAGTAGGTGAGAGTGGCTCAGGAAAAACAACATTGGCTGAGGGACTACTCTACTTAATTGATCCACCAATGTTGAAGATGGGTGGAAAAATCTTCTATAGACTAAGGATCAGAAAAGGATCATCATATGACTACAAAGAAATAGATCTTGATACAATACCTCCTAAAGAACTCGAGAAATTAAGAGGAGAGGAGATGTCAATAATACCCCAATTCTCAATGGACGCTCTTAACCCCACGATGAAGATAGGATCCTTCATAAAAGATGTTGCAAGATACCACAACAAAGACCCTGATGAAGTAATAAACATTGCGCTAGAGAGGTTCAAGACACTTGGTTTACCAAGCGATATACTGGATAGATACCCACACGAGCTCAGTGGGGGGATGAGACAGAGAGCGGTGGTCGGGATATCAACACTCCTAAACCCCAGGTTCTTGGTGGCTGATGAGCCAGTGTCTAATCTTGATGTTGTTCAACAACACATAGTTATTGATTTCTTGACAGAGCTCGTTGAGAAAAAAATTGTCGAGACTCTCCTAATGGTCACTCATGATCTACCACTAATAATTGAGAAAGCTAGGTATCTCTTAATAATGTATGGAGGACATATTGTTGAGAGCGGATCCAAGGAAGATATTTGGTCAGAACCTCTGCACCCGTACACAAAAATGTTCCTTGAATCCATACCACCCGTAGGAGTAAGAATTGAGGAGAAGAGGATAAGAGGTGTACCCGGAAACCCACCAGATCTCAGATTCCCACCACCAGGATGCAGATTTCACCCGAGATGCCCATTCGCAATGGAGATATGTAGACTACAAGAGCCACCCGAGATAGAGATTAAGCCTGGTAGAAAAGTTAAGTGCTGGCTTTTCCACGATAAATTCATTAAGAGAAGGTGAGAATTCTTGCCTGAGCCCATACTCAGAGTAAGGGACCTCACAAAAATATTTGTTTCAGGGATATCAAAGAAGAGAATTGTTAAAGCACTAGATAAAGTATCCTTCGACATAGGAGAGAAAGAATTCGTTGCATTAGTAGGTGAAAGCGGATCTGGAAAAACAACATTGGCGAGAATAATACTTAGATTAACACCACCGACCTCAGGAGAAGTAATTTACAAAGGCAAGAATATTTGGGAGCTCGAAGGAGAGGAATTGAAGTGGTACAGATCAGAGGTCCAAGGAATATTCCAAGACCCCTACACAAGCTTCAATCCATTCTACAAAGTAGATAGAGCACTGAAAGTTGCTGCAGTAAAATTCCTGAGAGGTGGAGACATAGATAAAGTTATTAGAGAAGCTCTCGAGTCAGTGAGACTGAATCCTGATGAAGTCCTGGGCAGATACCCGCATCAATTATCTGGTGGACAGCTACAGAGAATATCTATTGCTAGAGCACTTATCCCCAGACCAAAGCTTCTGATCGCAGATGAGTATATTAGCATGGTTGATATGTCAACTAGAGTAGACATAGTAAATCTATCCAGAGACTTAGTGGATAAATTCGGTATGAGTATAATAATGATCACACACGAGATGAATATGGCTCTATACGCAACAGATAAGATGATAGTATTATTCAAAGGCAAAGTAGTTGAGTATGGGGAAACCAAGAAGATAATGAAGGACCCGCTGCACCCCTACACAAAACTCTTGATAGAGGCTCTACCAAGTATTGAGAAGAAGGTTGAGAGAAAAATTCTTCAAAAAACTATTGAGGCACAGATCAAGGGTCTGCGAGAGAGCCCTAGAGGATGCATATTTGCGCATAGATGCCCATACGCAGAAGAGAGATGCTACAATGAGGAGCCACCACTCATAGAAGTCGATAAGAACCACTATGTCTCCTGCTGGCTATACAAATAATCTTATTTCCCATAGAAATAAATCGCGTTTCTACGAAGAATCTTCTCCTTAGCACTATCCGAGATATCTGAGTAAGCAACTCTAAACACAGCCGCCTCAGGATAAGAGATCGGAGTTTTCGTCGAGAGTATCACAAGATCTTCACCCAATGAATCTACCAACTCCTTGACCCTGTCATATTGATAGCCATAGAGAGTATCACTTGATACATCTACGAACAACTCTTTCTCAGAGATCTTATCCAAGAATTTTCTCAAGAGATCATATCTGAATGATGAGAGAAGAATTTTTCTACTACATGTCTCATCAAGATTCTTCAAGAATTGATACAGATGATCCTCTTTAATCAAGTATCTAAGGATATAGGCTCTGTGCATCTCTCTAATATCCTCCAATAAATCAAGGATCACGATTTTCTTGTCTATACCACACATATAATCAATGAATCTAAGGGTCTCACGAGAACTAAGTTTAAAACCGTGGTAAGCTGGTGCCAAAATATATGCCTTGTAGAAAGGATCAATTATTTTCTCAATAAAAAATTTATTCACAGGCAAGTAGCCGGGATTGTACCCTGCTAACAAACTTATTTCTACGGATCTTGTTTTCTCAAGAGTTTTGTCGAAGATTTCTCTGGCAATCCTATTAGCCTCAAGAGGATCTCTATAGAATAGAGATGATAAATAAGCAACGTGTATCTCTTGAAAACCCTTAGAACTCATGAATTTAATTAACTCATCTAGATCCTCAATAAATAATCTCCTGAACGGGTAGTGCCCAAAGAATGATAATGCATCAATCACAACTAAACACCCTACAAGGATTTTCTCGATATATCATGATCTTAGTGTCCGGATCAATATTTGCGGCCTCTACTCTCGCTATTGAGGTTGTGTAGATATTATCGCTACCAAATAAAATATTCTCTCTATAATAATTCTTCACGAGTGCCTCAATAACACTGGAGTCACTGACACTTCCGCCTGTATCGATATAAAGGTTCTTTGAGTCGCATAATCTAAGGATCTCAATAGTATTCTCCCAATCTCCTCCACCGCATATATGCGTTGTAATAACCTTGATCCTTGGCCATCTACGAGCTATTCTACATAGATCTCTTGTATCAGCCTCTCCAACTCTGCTTCTCGGGTAGAGTCTGTGAGCAACATGGATCATTATTGGAACATCGTATTGCTTAGCTAACTCAGCATAGGGCTCAATTAGTCTCAGTCTAGGTTTAACAGATCTATAGATCTCACCAATCCCCCTAAAACCCTCCCTCAAGAACTTCTCCGCTGTCTTTAGATCATCTCTATTAAGAAGATTAACGTAGACAACCCCTCTAAGAACCTTGCTTCTCTTAGCGAGCTCATACACTCTTAGATTACCTCTTTGAATCTCCTCATGACTAGGATTAATAGATCCTAGATCAAAAGGATATATAGATGCAAAAGCTCTCTCAACATTGAATTTCTCGAAGGCTCTAAATAAATCATTGTTCAATGCATCACTAAAGAAAACATGAACATGAACATCTACTATCCCAAAACCTCTTCTCCTAAGATCCTCGAATATCATAGTGCCACTAATATTATTGTCAAATTAAATATATTAGGTACTCGTAAACATCACTATGGTGAAAAATATTTACTTAATGAATCTCCCTGAAGAGATCCGAGATGAAGAGGAATTAGACGAATTATTATCAAGACCCTACCCAGAGACTATAGAGGATCTTAGAAAAATTGATGGAGACTTCATGGTGCTGGGAGCAGGCGGCAAGATTGGTCCCAGTCTAGTTATGATGCTTGCTAGAGTCTTTGAGAAAATAGATCCCGAGAGAAAAATAATTGCTGTATCAAGATTCAGTAGAAGAGGAGTCGTTGATAAATTAAGGAGGTACCGCAATGTGGAGATTATTGAATTGGATCTCTCTAGTAGAGAAGCTGTTGATAAACTCCCTGAGACTAAGAATATTATTTTCATGATCGGCAGAAAATTTGGGACAGAGGAGGACCCCGGCTTAACATGGGTAACTAATGCTTACATACCCGCTTTAGTAGCGGAGAGATTCAAGAGATCTAGGTTCGTAATATATTCAACGGGCAATGTCTATCCACTAGTTCACGTCTCCACGGGAGGATCCACAGAGGATTCTGAGATAGGGCCCGTGGGAGAATATGCTTGGTCAGCACTTGCTAGAGAGAGGGTAATGAGCTACTTCATTAAGAAGAATAAGGAGGCCTCGGGAGTTATTATTAGACTTAACTACGCTTGTGAACTTAGATACGGTGTATTAGTTGATATAGCCCTGAAGGTGTATAATGAGGAGCCAATAGATCTCTCTATGAGCTACGTGAACACAATATGGCAGGGAGACGCTAATAATTACGTGCTTAGAAGCATTAGATTAGCCTCAAACCCACCAACAATAATTAACTTAACAGGGCCCGAGATAATATCCGTGAAATGGGTCGCTGAGGAATTTGGGAAGAGATTCGGTAAGAAACCTATTTTCACGGGAGAGATAAATGATACAGCACTACTGAATAACGCATCTAAGATCTTCAGCTATTTTGGCTACCCAAGAGTTCCATTAGTAAAGATGATCGATTGGATAAGTAAATGGATCCTTTCTCGGAAACCACTATATAATCTGCCTACGCACTTTGAGGTTAGAACAGGTAAGTTCTGAGAAGCATTATAATATGGTCTCAATCAATATTTTCTGAGGATACTTATGAAACCAATGCCCCCCAAGAATATTTTGGAGAAACTTAGAGAAGGAGGATTCATTGTAGCTCATCCACTAGCTCTGACCAAGGACCTTAAAATAGACAAAATTAGACAATCAGCACTAACCCGATACTACCTCGCAGCAGGAGCAGATGGGGTAGCTATCGCTGTTCACACAACACAATTCAAGGTTCATGACGACTACGAGAATATGTATAAACCACTTCTAGAATTAACAAGCGAGGTAATTACCGAGTGCGAGAAGCGGATAGGCAGAGAAATTATCAGGGTCGCCGGCGTATTAGGAGATCTTAAGCAAGCTCTAAAAGAAGCAAAGACAGCATATGAACTCGGCTACCACGCAGCTCTACTGAGTCTACATAAGTTAAGAGGATACTCAGAAGATAAGATCCTTGATTACATCAAGGAGGTCTCGAGAGAGATACCAATATTCGGCTTCTACCTCCAGCCAGCCGTTGGTGGATTGGCCCTCGGATACAGATTCTGGCGTAGATTTGCTGAGGAAATAGAGAATCTAGTTGCTATAAAAATAGCTCCTTTCAATAGATACTTCACAATTGATGTTGTGAGAGCTGTAGTAGATGCTGGTAGAGCAGGAGAGATCGCTCTATACACAGGTAATGACGATAATATAATCAATGATCTATTGACCACCTATAGACTAAGAAGCGAGAGAGGTGAGTATATAGAGACAAGCATCGTAGGTGGATTACTAGGACACTGGGCTGTGTGGACAAGAAGATCAGTTGAGATATACAGATTAATCAAGAGAATCAAGAAAGAGAAGAGAGATATCCCCAAGGAGCTCTTGACGCTTAATATACATGTAACAGATGCTAATAGAGCAATATTTGATGTGGA
>JBMFLZ010000037.1:0-11632 GCA_049970935.1 Sulfolobales archaeon
GTATTAGAACAGATCCATAGATATTTACTACGTATCCTAGATTAGTCGGTTGATACTCAGCGATTGTGAATGATAAAGTCCCAAGCACATGGAAAAGACCTAATGCCTGCGCAGCTTTGCCTGATAATCCTAACAAGCCGTAGTTGATAGCTAATAAACCGAGTACTGCTACACCAAATATAGTCAAAATATATATACCCAAGGCTCTTTTCTTAAGATACGGTATGTACAGGGCTCTGTAGATAACGAGCATAAGTATCACAGCTAGTGGAACTATACCTAGGTTCTTTAAAATATATGATAACCCGTAAATTGGTGTTCCCAGGAACACGATTATTACTGGGATACTCATATACACTGTGTCTAAAATAAGCTTATTCAGATCCTCTATTCTTTTAATTATCAGAGGTAGTAATAAGATAGTTGCGTAGATCGGGACATATACCGCTACATATAATCCTGTAGAGTATGCTAAATACGCGATCAAGAGTCCTGTTAATATGAAATATTTCCTATCCAATGTCTTCAGAGATCTAATGAATAGATATATTGCTATAGGTGTCCCCATAATAGCGATAGTATACTTCACGATGAACCCGGCAACGGTTCTGTCCAAGAAGAATGTGGCCGCGAAACTAAGAGCAATTATTGACGCTACGTCACTTCCTGTTATTTCTCTAGAGACTAAATAGATACCGATTAAAGCAATCGCTGATGCGATTATTGGCAAGATACTCATGAAAGTCATTAAATCAATTAATCTAGAGAATGGTAAATAGAGAAAGTATATCGTGTAATATATACCGGGCACATCAGTCTTCGTAAAATCTCTTCCCCAAGGATACCAAAAAAGCATGGCAGCTGGGTTAGGAGGCTTTAATTCCCAGAAAGATAGTGGTCCGTGCTCAAGCATGTAATTCACTACATAATAATTCGAGTAAGGATCTAACTCATCTAGATATGGCTTGTATCCTAGAGAAACACTATTGATTATGGGGAGATAACGTAGATAAAGACCCAGGGATAGTACTGCTATGAATAAGATTAATAGTATCCAGCGACCCACTATATTAACAGATCTCTTCAATTGATCCTCTGATGGTTTCATCACATATCTTCCTCTGACCCCACTGCTCCTACTAGCACTCATCTCCCTACGTGAGTGAGGCATTCTTAATATCACTCCTTAGGATATTTAGAGAAAAAATAAATATATTTCAACAAGTATTTTTGATTCATTACTTTGATTAATAAGGTAACTTGACCATAACTTTTATATTATCATATAAACCTACTATTTATGGGATATAAATTGATTAGAGAGTTTTCAAATGTCAAAGAATTAATTACATACATAGACGGGAAACTCACTGAATACAGAAAAGTATTCGGCGACGTATTAAGATATGTTGAGGAATTAAGAAGAAGAACTGAGAGTCAAAAAAGGATACAGACTTTATTAGCGAAAATAGGAGTTGAGCCAAAGATCTCTCAAGCTGTTGCTGAGGTGGATCTCAAGACCTTTAAACTATCAATTAATCCCACACCTGAGGCTGAGCTAAGATATTATGAGAGATATCTAGAGGATCTTAATCAGAAAATAGCTAAATTAGCTGGTATTAGAAAAGATCTTGATGCAATAAGTACTGAATTAGCTGATTTAGGTGCGAAGATAACAGTAATCTTTAGGGATGATGTTCCAGAGATCCTACTTCTAAAAATATAGATCTGATCCATAATAGATAGACTTTTTAGTCTATTTACGTCATAGTTGATGAGATGGTGTTTAAGTGAGGAGTATACTAAAGAGGCTTAGTGAAATTTTAAATACGCAAAGATCTAGATTAGTGAGTTATTTAGCGAGTAATAGAGGTTATTACGAGAGTAAGATACTAAAAGATCTTTTTTATTTAGGAACTATACTTAGGTATATAGAGACTTTAGTGCCTGGTTTCATTAAGTATGGAATCACACTTCTTATAGTTGTATTCATTATTAGAGGAACTGTAAATGGTTTCGCTATACCTTACTCAATAACTTATATAGTTGATGGATTAAAGAATTCATTTTCTGAAATATTTATGAGAGGAGTATATCTACTCATAATCTCAGGAATATTATTTGCGATAACCGAGATCCTACTAATGATATATTTCAAAAGATTAACCCGCGGCATTGTCGTCACCAAGGAGAAATTACTGAATTCATTCAGCAACTCTGGTAAAAATAATACTCACGACCCCGACGATCTTGTTGGTAGAATAGCTAATGATGTAGATTTTGTTTTCTGGAATATAAATGGTGTTATAACAACTCTGCTACCTAATTTATTCACCTCTATAATGTCTGTTGCGGCGGTTTACAGCTTTAATCATTTCATCGGTATCTTCATAACTATAACAATGCTACCATATATAATCTACACAGAGTTGTACAGCAGAAAAGTTGAGACCTACAGATCGATTGAGAGAAGAACTTATTCTCTCAGCATATCCTATATTAAGAGTCTTATTTATGGAGAAAAAGTGAATGGAGATCTATTCAAAGTTCTACGTGAATGGAATATCTCCGTGGACAAGATCCTGTGGCTCGACAGATATTTCTGGGGTATAAGTCTCACAACAGCGCTAGGCTCCTTAGCTGGAATAGCTTTATTATCAGGTAAAGAATTAAATGAAGGCAGAATAAGTATAGCGACTCTAAGTGGTCTTCTCTCAGCTTCTCTAACAGCTCACTTCAGTATGGTGAATACTATGTGGGCACTATGCGTACAAGGACAGACTGTAGCGGCAATAAAGAGAGTTGTTGAGTATTTAGATATTAGAGAGAAGAAATATGTGATTCACAGATAGCTCGATTCCTATATTTTACAAATCTTAGCTTTTTAATCGCGTCGCCACGTTTATAATTGGATATTCAATGGTTTCATTAATCTCATTAATTATTCTAGTAAGCGATGACGTAAAAACTGTCTCTAAATTAATTAAGATCGCTAAGAGACTTAGAGATATTAGAGAGATCATAGTAGTAAGTCAAATTAATAATCGCGACATATATGACACAGCTAAGAGATTAGGTGCCGAAGTAATTTACCAAAGTTTCCACGGATATCCCAGAAGAGGTGTTTCTATGAGAGATGGATTTTATCTCTCAACTGGGGAAGTGATCATGTATGTTGATGCCGACTTAGGAGTAGTTGATGAAAAGATTCTTAGTGAGATTTATTCACCTATCTTATCCGGTGAAGCTGATTACGTCAGAGGAGTATTTCCTGGGGTTAGTAGCAAATTAATTAATGAAATAGTTAAGCCTTTGGCGGATCACTTCTACCCAGAGATCGCTAAAATCTCTCATTATTTTAGCAAAATACAAGCAGGTCTCAGAAAAATCTTTGAGAATACTGAGTGGGATCTTGGGTGGGGAGTTGAGTTACTGATTCTAATAAACACTTTTAAATATGGTTTAAGAGTGATTGAGAAAGACCTTAGTCTTAAGAGTCGTGAGGTAAAATTATTCGAAATAGGTAGTGATGCGATTTATGAATTAATTGAGACAATTGTTAAAAAAGCTCTTCGAGATAAGAAAATCACGGGAAATGAGGCTGAGGAGTTATTAAATAAGTATAGATTATTGATTAAGGAGAAGATAAGTTGAGATATATTGTAGTAGGTTCTTCCAGCTATGTATCTTTCGTACTTAACGCAATAAAAGAAGTTGATCCTAGGGGAATAATATTTTATATAGATAGATCTCAGGAGATATCTAAGATGATCGCTTCTCAATTCAATATAAACTACGCCTATGGGGATCTCCTGGATCCATCTGTGTATCAGAGAATTAATGCTGATATGGCCGATGTAGCTATTGCTGCTACAGATTCAGATGCGCTTAATATTAGATTGATTGAGTTATTCAAGAAAGTATTTTCTATACCTAGAGTTGCTACCATCATTAATAACCCCATGAATATAAGTGAATATTTGAGAACAGGAGTTGATCTTATTATTAATCCCACCGCTACTATTGAGAGTATGATGAAAGCTTTTATCAGTAGCGATAGATGGATCAAATCATCAACACCTGAACTCTTTGGTTTAGATGTGTACCTAAATAGATTTGTTAAAGAAACTGCTCTAGGAATAACTCTTTCGTATATAAGAGACGCTATTAAGGATCTGGGCGATGTTCTTGTTTTTGTGGTTTCCAGGGAGGGTAAGATAATTAGGGATCCTCTATATGAATTAGTTGAGGGAGATTCTGTAGTCGTAGTTACACCGAGGGGATTAGGTGAAGAGGCTATTAAAAGGATCACAAGATCTATTGAGAGATTAAAGGTTCTTAGAATAGGTGTTGATACTGGTATCACAAGGATCTGAGAGATTATTTAAAGGATCTGTTTTCATAGATCTGGATCAGACAATTATTGAGGAGAGAGCTATTCAATTAGTAGGTAGAGTGCTGGGCTCAGAGGAGTTAATACTGAAGATACTGTTATCTAAAGAGCCTGAGTACATAAGATCTCAGAAAATAGCTTTTTTACTAAAGGGTCTTGACTTAAATTATGTACTAAGATTAGTTTATGAAACCGTGAGATTTAAGAGAGGTATTGATGAATTTATTCGCTTCCTTATTAAAAATAATTTCATGATCAACATTGTTACATTAACATATAAACAAATTGCGGAGACTATAATCAAGAAATTTAGGGATGTGTATGGTTTCGATATAACTCAATTCACAAGAATCTATGCTCCAGTGCTTGAGGTAGATGGAGACAATAAAATAACTGGTAGAATAATTGTTCCCACAGAGCTTAGCTTGAGACTCAAGATCCCGTTTTGTATAGAGTGTAGTTTATGTAAGAGATTTATTGTGCGAAAAGAAGGTTTTGGCGATATTATCTCAATAGGGGATGCTAGACCCGATACATGTATGTTTATTGAGTCTCATTACTCGATACTTATCACTTCATCGACGACGCCTAAGATAGCTTTTGTTAATAGTAGTTTTATTGCTAGAGATTTTGTGGAGGCTCTTGAGATCCTAAAGAAGATTATTAAATAGGATAAATCTATTTTTATGGGATATATTTTCATGATTATAACTACTCTACTGTTTTTAGGTGGTAATGAGAGCTCGATATCCTCTGTTCTCTCAGAGATATTTTCGCCATCAACTCTACTTAATTTACTCTATAAGATTTTGAGTGCCTCTGTAATTCTCTTAGTATTTTACTTAGTTGGTAGATACCTGGGGGTTTTCATAGATCGCTTCTTAGTAAGGATCGAGGAAGATTTGAGAAAGAGATTCTCTGATATAGGTAGATACATTATTTACTCAATCGGCGTCTTGATCGCTATAGCGATTCTCTCTCCAGAACCTTTCACATTCTCTATTCTTCTTTTACTAATTGGTTTAGGAGTAATAGTTTCTCTTAGTGATGTTTTGAGAAACTGGGGTTCTGAGCTGTATATCAGAGCTGTTAGACCATTTAAGCTAGGAGACTGGATCGAGATTGGTGATAAGAGTGGACGTGTTATTAAAATAGATAATTTAGGGATCGTGATTGAGACGATAGATCGAGTGAGAATACATGTGCCAAATATTGTTTTAACAAGAGAAGTGATCACGAATAGAACAACACCATATGGTGTGGTATTTAAGATAGTAGCTGAGTTTCCGGCGGATGTTGAAGAGATCTCTGTGTCTAAATATATTACTGAGGTACTAGATGAGATTAGACCTGAGTTAGTTGATGATCCAAGGCTGGTTTACAAAGGCATCATTGGAGGAAGATCAGTTTTTGAGATAACAATAGCAGTAATAAATGTTAGAAAAATTGAGAGATTATTTGAGCATATATCTCGCAGAATCAGAGAGCAGTGGCCTAATGCAAGAGTTCATATGTGATTAATCTATGAAGGTCTCTATTTTTAAACTAGAGAGATGCGAGGAACCACCTTACTCATCAGAACATGATTTAATAGTGCTTCTAGGTCCTCACTCAAAGAATCTTCTCTTAAGAAAATATTTCTTTAGAGACATAGATAGTAAGTGTAAAAATAACTGCGTAATTATTCCATCATCTTATGACGATACAGCTGTCTACAAGATCCTTGAGAGAGAATATGGTATGAAGATCGTGTGGAGCACTTATGTTCATAAGGAACTCGTTGTCATAAATAGTTTACATCGAGATTATAGTAAGTATATACAATACTATTCACAGAATAAGTCATTAAAAAGAATCATAGTATTTATAGAGGCTTCTCCTAAACTCAAAAAGGATCTTTCTTATCAGAATATGGAGATATTAAATAGATTAGTAGTGTTTCATGGTGTGTGGGGAAGTCCTGGGGTTATTATCGATGATGCTATTAAGATCTCTGCGTCTCTTAATTATGATCATCAAGTATTAATTGATTATGAGAGAAGATCACTGTGTATGAGGATCTGTTCATCTAGAAATAATTTTGTTATGAAACTATATTTCTCTTAAGGCCTGATCTAGATCTTCAATTAAATCATTGACATCTTCCAAACCTACGGAGAGTCTTAAGAGACCTTCTACGATACCTATTTTCTCGCGGATATCAGCTGGTATATTTTTAGAGGCACTAACAATTGGGTAGGTAAGTAAACTCTCTGTTCCGCCAAGACTTGGTGAGGGTCTTATAATATTTAGTTTATTAAAGATCTTTCTAACCGACTCCCTACCACCTCTGACAACGAAAGAGACTACTCCCCCGAAGATCTTTTCTTTAAATAATTTTTCTGCAATACTTCTGTAAGGACTATCGGGTAGACCGGGATAGTATACTCTCTCGATCTTGGGGTGGTCGTGGAGATATTCAGCTATTGCTCTAGCGGACTCTGATGATTTAATAAATCGTATTTTCAGCGTCTTTGCACCTCTGATACTTAGGTAAGCTTCAAAGGGGCTGAGAATTGTTCCCATGATTCTTCTCCATTCCCATGTCTCAATAACCTCCTCTATTGAGTCAAAGATTATTGCGCCAGCTATCACATCATTGTGTCCAGCTATGTACTTAGTTAGGCTATGAATAACGTAATTAGCTCCGTACGTTAATGGATTAATCAATATGGGGGTCGCGAAAGTATTATCAACAATTAATTTACAATTATACTCTTTACATACCTTGCCAATAGACTCTATATCAAAGACTTTTAGTGTTGGATTCGTTATAGTCTCTATGAAAACTATGTTAGGTTTGTGAGTAATTATTGCTTCAATTATATTATTGGTCTCTGGGAATTCTAGGATCTTCTTTATACCTATCTTATTTTCAAGGATCTCTGATATTGTTATAGATGTTCCATACATCTCTTGCGAGAGAAGAAGTTTCGTATCTTTATTAACAAGTCTCATTAGAAGAGTGGATATTGCCGCCATACCACTATTAAAGACTAATGCATCGACTCCTTTCTCTAACTTAGCGAGTATTTTCTCAAGTGCTCTCGCATTTATATTCTCCTCTCTTGAGTATTTGAGCTCGGTGGCTCTATCAGTTAATTTTGAAGAGATCTTTTGTTCATATATTGCAGAGAGATAGATTGGGGGTATGAATACTCCGTATCTCTCATCATAGAATTCGTGGCCATGAATTAATATAGTTTCATCTCTCACCCACGATCACCTCAATAGATGCTCCTTTATTTGATATCTTACTTATGTAGAAATTGTTTTCATAACCTTTTTCGTATAGGTAGTTGCTTAGTCTCTGAATTATCCTACTTGTCTCCTCCCAATCTCTTGCTATAAGAAACATTGAGGGTCCTGCACCAGATATATTAAAACCATAGGCACCTTCTCTAAGTGCTAATTCCTTAATCTCTTTGTAGAAAGGAATCAAACTACTTCTATAGGGTTCTGATAAGTAATCTCTAGACACAGCCTCTCCTAAAAGCCTTAGATCAGAGCTCTGAATAGCGTATAGTAATTTTGCTACTAGAGATATTTGAGAAACAACTTCTCTTCTATCTAATGTTGAGGGAAGCAGAGATCTCGCGTACAATGTTTTGTTAGTGGGAACAGGCGTATTAGGTATGATAATCCCGATCCATAGATCACTTGTCATGTTAATTTTATAAACGGTTTTCTCAATATGATCAATAATGACCATTCCCCCTAGAAGAGAAGCCGCTACATTATCGTAGTGTGGTTCACCAGCAACTATACTCTCACCATATCCTGCTAGAGATATGATCTCTTCTTTTGATAACTCAAGACCATAGATCTTTGATAAACCCAATATTGAAGCTACTGATGATGCTCCAGAGCTACCGAGACCTCTTGAAACCGGTATATTCTTTCTCAATCTTATTTTAATGGATCCACCGCCACACGAGTTGTGAAATAATTCAGCTATTCTATAAACAATATTATCTTTAGCGGGAATATCGATCCCCTCATAAGAAAATACCAGATCATCTCCTTCGCCTATAAACTCTATCTCGAGGAGGTCCCGAGGACTCTCTAATGCAACGGCCAATACGTCAAAGCCAGGACCGAAATTAGCTATGGTCGCAGGTGCTTCAACGAGTACCTTTGCGTGTTTATCAAATCTTTGTCTCTCTGAACATTTCTTCTCTAGGAAGTCTATGAATTCTTGACTTGTTCTTATAGGGGTTATCATCTCTTTAATGCCTCTAGCCATTTTCAAAAATATAAGAGTTTTTAAGTTTTACGTTAGTTTCTCACTGTACTGTATAGAAAGTGAATTGAAGTTAAGAGAGTGAGATTATTTAATTCACCACTTCGAAAAAATTATTTTTAGGTCCCTCTAGTCAACATTTTATTTTGCGAATATCTCCTCTACTTCTTTTGATACATATCCTCTTAGTAAAGATCCTTTTAATTTACTCTGGTACTTAGGTATTACCCAGAGAACCATTAGTGGAATATATATTGCTCCTGATGCTACGAAGGAGAATATCCATGCGTTAGGAAAGATAATGCTTTGCCACGGATTATAGGGTTCTGGGACATAGATTAGTAGTGAGACTACTATGAAAGTTATTAGTGCTGCCGGGTTTATACCTCTCCAGTATCTATAGATACCATTACTCATGTATATATCTGGCAGATCTAATTTAAATCTTCTTATCACCACATAGTCGAATATTATGATTCCTTCTACACTACCTAATAACCCGCCATATGTCAGCAGCCATCCGAATAAGTAGCTGTATGCATTTCCATAGTATGTCCATGCACCTAGGAGTATTGATATTACCACCACCACTAATGATCCTTTGAACCACGATAGTTTCTTAGGAAATATATTAGCTATATCATAGGCTGGGCCAACAGCGTTAGCAAAGACATTAACTAAGAATGTTGATAATATGAAGACTAAGAGAACGAATATACTTGCTGGACTAGTCATGTAGAGTGAGACTAGAATTATGGGATCCCATATTGGTGCTCCATAAAGGATCTTTGATGCCGCAGTTGTCATAACAGCGATCATCGCTAAACCACCCATTAGAAATGGCATTGGGATCTGACCAATTGCTTGATCCCATTGACTCCTAGCGAATCTAGTGTAATCAGGCATTGTCAAAGCCATCGTAGCCCAGAAGGCTATGTTAGCATTTAAAAATGCTAACATAGATAATGCATCAGCTTTTTTCTCAGGTGATAGAATGAATACGTCCACGCTCCAATTAACTTGATTCATGAAGTATATCCATGTGTACAAGTAGCCTATTAGTACTATAGGTCCTCCTAATCTAGCCAGCCACTTTAGAACCGGCTGAGCTTTTATCACTGGTGAGAAGTAGAAAACTAGTATCTGAGCAATAACTACTATCGCAAATGTTGTCCAGAAGATCTCTGGGAAAGTCTTACTGAACATAAATGGGTACTCAAGCGGGTATTTCTGAACTAGTTCTCTAAGGATCTCTGTTTTACCTTGAACTATTGTGTAGATCCCTACAGCAGCCTCAGTAATTATATACGTCTCAATACCCCACCAACCAGCCCCTATTATTGCTCTTAGGATAGAGGGTAGATTGGCACCGTATATACCCCATCTAGTTCTCGTGAGCTGCGGCTCCGCTATACCATATCTAGCTCCTCCGTGAGACTGTATGATCATTGGCACGAGAACAATTAAATTTCCGAGAAAAACCATTGCTACAGACATTATGGGGTCTAATCCATAGAATATACCTACACTAGCTAAGGTCCAACTAGGTATTATAAACACCATTGATACCCATATCCAAAAGAATGTTGCTGCCCCCCAGGTTCTCTTCTCTATTGGTGTAGGATGAATATCTATGTTCCAGAGATAATGCTCATCTCTAAATTCTTTGAGAAGTTCTATTTGCCCTCTAGCTATATCTAATCTCATGAAACTGTTTTCACGATACCTTTTCACGAAGCCTCTCTAAAAATCCTCTGGAAGCTTATAAGCTTTAACCATTGGTGGGATGCGGCTAGCGATTTAAAATATCATTAACAGCTGACATAATCAGTGCTATAAACCTGGGGACCGGTATTACTATTATTTGTAGACTTACTCTTCTTAATATGTGGAGGAGGTAGCTAATATGATCAGAGCTGAGGAGTACAAGAAAGATTTTTGGTTGAGATGGCTAGAGAGCGACGAAGTCACAAGAATCGACTTGATTAGAACAATGCTTATAAGAACCCTCGCTCACAGGGAAACAGATCCTGATGTATTAGCATATTTAATTAACACGTATTTAGAGGATTTATTAGAGATAGCATGTAGAACCCATAGGAATAAAGAAGTAGAGAAAAAGGATCATTCTGGTGTAGATCATGATTAAAGATTAGACACATAACTGCACTAAATCTTCTCACATATTACCAGGACTAAGAGACACGTAATTAATTACATAATTGATTGATCAAAAATAAAATTTATTATCATAATTATAGTACATACAGAGCACAATGTACATGCACTAATAAACATATAAATTTTTTAAGCTATATCTTGAGTGAAGGTGAATTTATGAGTGAAGAGATCGTATTTGTTCGGAGAGCCTCAGGTCTTGTAAGAGAACTTGGCTGGTTTGACATTGCTATATGGGCTCTCGCAACACCTGCTGCCTCTGGAATGACTTATTACGCTGTAAAGATCCTTGGGGATCCCAGTTGCTATGGAGGCAACATAGCTCTAGCCTTCTTTATCGCAGGATTAATGTTTTTACCTCTCGTAATAGGCTTTGCATTAATAGTTGCTTCATATCCTAGATCTGGTAGTCTCTACGTATTTGTCTCAAGAACGCTTCATCCGGTGCTAGGTTTTCTGCCATTCTGGTACTTCATAATTGGTGGAGGAGCAGCTATTGCATCAGGTTTACTTCTCTTCATAGGCATTAAGGCTCTGAGTGGTCCATTGGTTGTTGCAGGATTATCAACTGGTGATAAGAGCTTCATTGATTTAGTATCAGCTCTCACAGATCCGTATAATCAATTAGTTATAGCATTAGTTTTGATTGTAGTGATCTGGGCCATTAACTACACGGGTATGAGAGTTATTAAGTGGGTTATGAGAATACTTACTCTAATACCTTTAACAGTGACAATCGTAGTTCTAATCGCGCTACTTACAGTAGGAGCTAATAATGG
>JBMFLZ010000038.1:0-10730 GCA_049970935.1 Sulfolobales archaeon
AGAAGATATATGGATCGAATTAAGATCACTATGCATTATATTGACACTAGATAGTGATTTCTTAGTGTCTCAATAGTGTTTAGAGATTTATTTGATGTCACTTCAGTGGTGCTACACATCTGGTTGTGGTATTGATCTTATATTAGTAGTTCATTTGTTTTTGGATCGAACAGAAGTGTTTTGCTCCAATCAATTTTCACGTAGACTTCTTCTCCAAAGGAGTAGATTTTGGTTGGATCTGATCTTACTCTAATAATATTCTCCTCATCGAGAGATACATGCAATATTTGTTCAGAGCCTATTTTCTCGTAGACAACTATTTTACCTCTTATCATATCTGGATCTGTTTTCTCTTTTGATACCTTAATATGCTCTGGTCTAACACCTATGTATATGGCGTCGGTGCCTAGTTTCTCTCTAAGGATCTTCGTTATTGAAGGATCGAGTTCTTTAACTACGTCGAAACATATTAGTTTAGTATAGTCCTTATCTACACGGCATTTAACGAGGTTCATTGGTGGTGAGCCTATGAATGTTGCAACAAATGTGTTTATGGGTTTATTATATAATTCATCTGGTGAGCCTATCTGCTGGATCTTTCCTTGATTAATAACAGCTATTCTATCAGCCATAGTCATTGCCTCTATCTGGTCGTGGGTGACGTATATTGTTGTTATACCGAGATCCTTCTGAAGCCTCTTTAACTCAGCTCTCATATAGACACGGAGCTTCGCATCAAGATTGCTCAAAGGCTCATCAAGCAACCACACCTTAGGCTTCCTAATTAATGCTCTTGCCAGAGCCACTCGCTGTTGCTGTCCTCCTGATAGTTGCGAGGGTTTTCTCTCGAGTAGCTCCTCAATATTTAGTAGCTTGGCTATTTCATGAACTCTTCTTCTGATCTCCTCATTGGATAATCCAAGGGATCTTTTCTTAACCATTAGTGGAAAAGCTATGTTCTCATAAACACTCATGTGAGGATAAAGTGCGTAGTTTTGGAAGACCATAGCAACATCTCTATCTTTTGGATGAAGCTTAGTAACATTCATATCATCGATCCAGATCTCTCCTTCATCAGGCTCCTCTAAGCCAGCAATTATTCTTAGAAGAGTTGTTTTCCCACTACCACTAGGGCCTAATAAGGCGAAGAACTCACCATTCTCAACCGTGAATGTCGCGTGATCCACAGCAACCACTTTACCGAATCTCTTGACTACATTGACTACTCTTACTCTACCCATTTAATCAACCTCTACTTAATAAATCTCCTAGTCAAAACAAATATTATTACGCCAATAACTAGACCCGCGAGGAAGACTAGAATTAGATTCATCAAAGGTGTCTCATATACTTTCTCTGTATACACTGTTGATAGAGTTGTTGCTTTAGTATACTCCTTCGTAGCTGTGAAGATCTCTGTGTGTGTCATATACTGTGTGCTTGTTGCTGTAGTGGTGTAGGTTATTGTGTAAGTTATTGTTTTCTCAGCCACTGGTCTTGTTGACACCAAGCTGTAGTTAAGTCCGTAAATTACTGCCTTTAGGGGTTCTGGAGATACTCTGAAGCTACTGAGCATTCTGTACTGATCCTCAGCAGTTGGTGCTAATAGATCCATGATCCTTGGCTCAACACCCTTTAGAATAGCCTGAGCCATTTTAGCTCCTGCACCAATAACCCATGTCCCAGCATCTACACCAACAGGTCTAACTCTATCAGGCCCATAACCATCGTAGCTTGTTAGTGCCACAGTAAATACCCACTTAGGAACATTTTCTAAGTCAAATAAGAGAGATTTATCGATTTCCGCAACAATTGCGTTCCTAGAAGGATCTGCGTAAACAACAAAACTCTCTCCCTGAACAATTACTGTGTCATTGTAGTAGTATATGGCTGCTCTCTCCCCCTTAGGCACAGGATCACTTCCCCAGCCAGGTGCTAGGAGGATAGCTATGTGCCATGAGGAGTTATCAGCTAAATAAACATTGAGACCATATGTATCATTTCTCGTGGGTAAATTAAGTGTTGTTCTGATATATATCTGCACATACTGTAGACAGAATCCATTGGGGCCATTCCATGGATTACCTCCTAAGTCTCTCACGAAGACCTCTATAACTATTTTGCTTCCTCTATCTAGAACTCTGAAGCCCAAGAGATCAAATACTCCTGGCTTAAATACGTCAGCCGTTGGATAAACATATGTTCCTGGACCCTTATCGTCTCCCTCAGGATCTCTGAATTCAACAAGTATCTTCTCACCAGCAACCACCATCGGTGAGGGAACCAGAACTTGATAGACTAAGCCCATTCTAGTACTAGTCTCAACAAGTTTGTTCCCTACATATACTGCGATTGTTAAGTAGGATAGATCCCTTGATCTAAGACCCAACAAGCTCCATGGCGCGGATAACTCAATAACATCTCCAACAGCTATTGATTGTAGAGGATACATATAGACCCAATTCTCGTATCCATCAGCGGTGTATATCGCTCCTGAGTTATTACTGGGTATTATACGGATCTCGTTGAATAATCCCATCCCAAGATCCACTCTATTCCCCCTCGGGAAAGAATTGTAGCCTAGGTGATATGGACTAACACTCTTCCAAGGAGTTGTTAGATACACGCTTATTGATATAGTCGTGTTTCTCAAGAGATCTTTTGATGAGGGTCTCAGCATAATATATATATTGCTGGGGTCCACCGCAACAAGCGCGTTGGGGAATAATGAGCCTATGCTAATATTCAGAGAATTAATCCATTCATTAGCCTCATACAACCCATTGATTCTGGGAGGTTTCTCTAGTGGTCTAGGAGTCTCTGTGTTAAGCACGTAAACTGGTGTTGCATCAGGGTTAAAGGATGTGTAGAGATAATCAGGTGCTTCTGAACCAGATAACTCATATACTTTTCTGAGATAAGTTTTGTAGAGTGGATTAGCAGGGAACCCTCCCCCAGTCTCGCCACCGTACCACCAGAACCAGTCGCTTGCCTCAGCTCTAAGAAGATACTCTACCGCTAAAGGATTCTTATTTAATAGATCACTTATATCTCTCGCTCCATATTTTCTCAATAGATCCTCTCTCGTCTTCTTAAGCCACATCCACGCAGCATTCTCCTGTCTCTGCCCAATCCACATAGTAAGCTCTCCACCAGCCCATGAACCCTCGGCTAGTGATGCATTAACTCTTGCTCTAGGAAGTATATTGTAGGCGTCTTCGGAGTAGGATATCGGTATATCAGAGATGTCTACATTAACCAGATCTAGATATAGTCTTTCTCCAACCGGGATTTTCCTAGCATTTTGATAGAACTTCGAGACATATTCTCTACCAGTTATTGTTTTAATAACACCACTTTTCTGAAGATCTGTTAGTGAACTATATAGATTATTCAGAAATGGATCCCCGAAATCAATGTAGTTCTCCCAAGGATTCTCACCGTCTAATGCTACAACGACTATTGACCCCGGTGGAGCAATCTTCTTAATATTAAGTAGTCTCGAGATCAAATCATTTACTGCCTGCTTCGGATCATATCTACTATACTCAAAACTAATTAAGTTGCTCAGTGTAGTATCTCTAAAGAACATATAGAATCTTTTTTCACCAAAGTCAATAAACCAGAGAGAATATAGATTCTGTGGGTTATTAGCATCAACACCACTCTTACCCAAAACTGCTTGATCAGATATTGACCAAGTGAAGTTATATGAGAAGATCTTTATAACATACTCATTTACTGCTTGCTCAGCTGGCCACACACCAGCTGGTGTGTAATTAAAGTATTTCTTGAATAAATCAATTGACTTAATGCTGTGAATATATAGATCTGTGCTCCAGCCGAAATCAACTATTATCGGCGAGAGTGGGTGGCTATATGGAACAGGTATTAATTCAGCAGATCCCTTCTCAACCAAAGATCTGTACAGCGGAATTATTCGCTTCATTATATCAAGATGAATATTGAGTATTTCTCTGAGTTGCTGTCTTGTGAAGTGAATATTTGGGTTAGTCAGAGCCTCCTGCCTAAGCCTATACGTGTCAGGGTATAAATCTCTCAGAACCTCAGGATCTATCCAAAATAGATTGAACAAAACTGCTAAGTCAATAATATCTTGCTCACTATAGCTACTAGCTACTGCACGCATCATCTCAGTATCTGGGAGATACTTATATTTACTAAGTATCTGCTGAGTATAATCTCTTAATTGCCTATATCTAGGTACTTGATCAACAATTCTGTTCCAGTTAATATCGAAGAATCCCCCTGGTATTTTAACCACGTCATATATATCCTCGGCACTAAGTCTTTCTCCACTAGCTATTTTCTCGGAAAGTACTTGCCTGAGATCTCTTGAGCCATTTAAATAAGCCTCTATCTGAACAAGCAGAGATCCTGAGAAAGTGAATACAACATGAATATCCGGGTACTTAGATAAGATATAGCCCATCTTAAAGTAGTTACCCACACTATGTAGCCTGACCCAAGGAAGGATCATGTAGCTATCATTCTCACCAAAATACCACGGCTGATGAAAATGCCACACAAACATAACGTATAGAGGTTCTTCGCTCTGGGTATGTATAGGCGTTGTGCCAGAGATCAAAAGTACAACAATTAGAAGAATAGATACGAGATATAGAATAGGTCTCTTCATACGAAGCACCGTAACTAATAAATCCATAGATTATGAGAAAAAAGAAGTATTTAAGTCAAAAAATTATTTTCTCTTAACGAAGAAACCTATTACGAAGCCTATTATAAGTAGTACTACTCCTAGAATCGAAGCTGTTGTCCAATCAGTCACAGTCTTCTCAATAGTTGTTGTTGAGACTGATACTGAGGTGGATATTGAAGTCACAGTCTTCTCAAGTGTATATGTGGATGTTTGAGTAAGTGTTGTAGTTGTTGTCGCTGTTGCGGTGATTGTTACGTAGGTAGGTGTGTAGGGCACGGTGGCTATGAGCCCTTTATCAGGATCATAGCTATCAAGCCACTTATACTGCTGATCAGCTGTTATCCCATTGGGGAATTCCGGTGAGTATATCAATAGATCCATTACACGTGGCTCAACACCCTTGCTTATCCCAGTAGCTATTCTCTTAATCATTGCGGGGGTCGCATACGCTGTTCCATTAATAACCCACTCACCTCCTGTGGGACCCACGGGCCTAACTCTCATAGGTCCGAAACCATCGTAACTGGCTACGGCAACAACAATTTTCCACTTAGCTATATTATCAGTGTCACTTAACAAGGCCTTGGGAACCACAGCAACAATCGCATTTGATGCTGGTTCAGCGTATACCTTGAAACCCTTAGTGTCTTGAACAATTATTGTTCCATTGGAGTAGTATAGAGCAGCTTTCTGACCCACAGGCACAGCATCGGTGTCCCAACCAGGTGCTAGAAGTAGAGCGTAGTACCAGGCGTAGTCTGATCTGAGAGCGAAGTTTAATCCAATAGTATCCATTCTACCTAATAACCCGGTCTCTGTGGTTCTTATGTATATATGCGTGTATTGTAGACAGAACCCGTTAGGACCGTTCCACGGGTTTCCACCGAGGTTCTTGAAGTATACTTTAAAGATCACGTGAGTAGCATTTGTGTAGACCTCGAACTTAACTAAGTCAAAGACACCTGGCTTAAAAACATCTGCCACTGGATACCCATAGTATCCAGGTCCTCTATCATCTCCTTCAGGATCAGATACAGAGATCACTGCTTGCTGTGCTTGAGATGATGCTGTTATATTTGCTAAAGCTATTCCAATAGTTAAGATCAATGATGCAACTAATAGAGACTTAAGAATCTTTTGAGACATAGAATCACCTTATTAATGCTTTCGTAATTAGTTTAATTCAAGGGGTAAAAAATATTATTTATTTCAATTAATTTATGGTGACCGGTGTTTTGAATTTGAGCAAGAAATTTCTTAGGGCATTATCAAAAACTTTATTAATTTCTGTGATCGTTATCATCATAATAGTAGGAGTCGTCGCAGCACTTTATCTCATTACTAGTAAACCCGCGGCACCTACTCCCACAACAACACCATTAGCAACCACCTCACCCACTCCCATAACAACACCGATCACTATGACGACAACAACACCTACAATAACCACGCCAATAACCACATCTCCAGCAACCACGCCTAGACCCACGGTGACTACACCGACACTATACACAGTAAAGATAGGGGTCTCTGAGATTAGAGTTCCTAAGGACTTCTACGACTTCATTATGAAGGCCAAGAGAGGAGAGATCTCTGTGACAATTAATTTCTGGACAGCTATGTACCCATTTGAGGCGGATGTGATAAAGCAAGTAGTCGATATGTTCATGAAGGAGTATCCAGGTGTGAAAGTGAATTATCAGAATGTTCAGAACCTCAAGGAGACTGTTAAAGCAGGTATTATAGCTGGTGATGTGGAGAACACAGCACACGTATTTACTTGGGCTCATGACTGGACTGGTGAGTTTGCTGAGCCAGGATACATAATTGCGCTCGATCAGTATTTACCTCCTGAGACATTATCAGATCTACAATCACAATTCGCTCCAGTAGCTTTCTCAGCGGTTCAACTAGGTCTACACGTATATGGATTGCCTTGGGCTGCGGAGGCTATTGCTCTCATATGCAACAAAGCAATGGTCTCCTCAATCCCGGCCACCTTCAGTGATCTAGAGAATAATGTCTTTAAGAAATTCACTAACCCGTCCAAGGGAACATATGGATTATCATATCAGATAGACCCCTACCACATATATCCATTCATAACAGCATTCGGAGGCTACTACTATGATGAGACCACAGACACCTCGGCATTTAATTCCACAGGGACTTACAAGGGAATAGAGTTTCTACTACAACATGTCTTCCCATATCTATACACCTCGGATCTAGGTGGCGAAACTCAGCTCAAGCTATTCACAGATGGGAAGACACCATGTATAATTACTGGTCCATGGAATGGTCCTAGAATAAAAGAAGTCTATGGAAATAATGTTGTTATTGGTCCTATACCGGATATAGATGGTAAAACACCTAAGCCCTACGTGGGGATAAAGACACTGTGGATCACTAGCTTGGTTAAAAATGATCCTAATAGATTATATGGTTCACTACTCTTCGCTATGTGGTTCTCTCTAAATGATGATTCACTGAAGTTATTAGTTGATAAATTCGGCTACATACCTGTTAAGAATAGTATAATAGATTATGTATCCGCGAATAAAGAGAAGTATGTCTACGTATACGGCTTCCTAGAATCTGTTCTAAGAGGTGTTCCAATGCCAAAGGTTCCTAAGATGAGTTGTGTATGGGATCCTGTTGGAACAGCTATTAATGCCATAATAACTGAGTACAATGAGAAAGGTCTTGAAGCAACACTAAAAGACTTAAGGAATATACTTGACTCAGCTGCAGCTACTCTAGCGACGAAGTGTAAAGTTAAATTAGTATCGTAGTAATCAAATTCTTTTTTAATTCATTTTTATCTTTATGAACATTCTATATTTTGAGAGGTGTTTTTTACGTCTTCTATGAAGAGAGTTCTCTACCCACTTAGAATAGCTGTTTCTCTAATGATCGTGAGTATAGTCCTATATCTCTTCTTCAATATATGGCCGATAGTGTATTCAGTTTATGTAGCTTTCACAGATGCGAATAACAATAACATAGTTCAGTCACCAAAGCTCTTAGAGCTATTGAAAGAGAGAGAAGAATTAGTTAAGACTCTCGAGAGTAGGAGACAAGAGATCCTGGCTTTTCTAAGCAGAGTAGATAATGCCTCAACCAATTTAGAGAGATCCATTGAGGAGTACTTAGCCTATATTAATCAAACATCTCCTGAGCAGATCTCAATTCAGAAATTAAATGAAATGATTAATGTTATTGGTTCAAGAGCTCTTGATCTAGGCTCACTAATCTCTACACCTGGCTACTACCTAGATCGCTACCCTGAGATAAGAGATAATGCCTCTGAGGCTGTGTCTTTCATAAGCAAATTTAGATCAGATGTATCATCTATATTATTCTTCAAAACAAGACTTACTCAAAAAGATCTTGATGAGCTGAGAAATATCTCTTATAAGTATCTTGGTGCAGCTCTCACAGATCTCAGTAGAATGCTGAGTGCTTTAAGAACTCTAGAAACAAACTACGATCTTTTTGTAATGGGTGTGACTAAATACGTTGATGAGGAAATAGATAAATTAACACTACATTTCGTGGGACTAGATAATTTCGCTAAATTATTTAGTGAGGCAGTGTTTCCCTACGGGATATACAAGACACTACTATTCGTTGCAACCAGTGTTCCTCTTAAGATGTTACTTGGTGTTACTCTAGCATTTTTATTCTCCTCACCACTGGTTGTCGGCAGAAGAATATTTAGAGGACTACTAATTATTCCCTGGGCTCTACCAATACTTCTCACAGTCACTACGTGGAGAACATTATTTGATCCTAAGTGGGGACCCTTCGCGCAATTATTTAGTGAATTGCTTGGGAGAAGCTTCACTATATACAATAGTGAGTGGGATGCTTTCACGGTGTATAATATCGTTGAGATGTGGTTAGCTTATCCCTTCATAATGACTGTTACCATGGGTGCTATTGCGAGCATACCTCAAGAACTTATTGAGGCATCGTATATTGACGGTGCGGGGATCTTCACTAGATTCATAAAGATCTCTCTACCACTAACAATTAGACCAATAGCCTTTGCAGCAATAATGACCACTGGCGCGTCTCTACAGATCTTTATGGTTCCTCTATTAATTAATGGAGGAGGTCCAGCAACAATGATTTATTTCCCAGGCACGAAGCCTGTGCTTGGAAACACAAATGATTTCATGCTACTCTACGCTTATAGACAAGCCTATTACTACTATAACTACGGTCTATCTGCGGCGGCTTACCTGGTTGCTGTGCTGATTCTACTGATCTATGCCTTAGCCTGGTACTACTTCTTCTACAGGAGAGGTAGATAGATATGAGGAGATTCAACATATATATCTACGTAGGAAAGATCATTGCAACTGTGTTAGCGATCCTCGTAGTATCAATTCTACTCTACCCAGTCGCCTACGTGATTCTATCGTCTCTACTCCGAGGACAAGTTCTCTTAACTAGTTTTAGTGATATAGAGAGATACGGCTTATCACTTGAGCACTACACAAAGACTTTTCAAGACCCTGCCTTCGTGACCGCTGCATTAACAAGTATCGTGGTTGCTCTTCTAAACATTGTTTTATCAGTTCTGGTGATAGTGCCAGCGGCATATGCCTTCTCTAGATTTGAGTTTAGAGGAAAATCAGCTGTACTTGTTCTATATTTGATCTTGAGTCAGATAGGAGGTGGATTCGGTGTTGCTGCGGTAATAGCATTATTCATATTTTTACTTAGGCTAAACTCATATGGTATACCTGTGATAGGTAATCCACTTGTGCTACCATTTATATACACATCTTCAGCTGTGCCTTTTCAAACATGGTTGATTAAGAATTACTTTGATTCTCTACCAAGATCACTTGATGAAGCAGCTTTTATAGATGGTGCGAGTTGGAGAGATATTGTGTTTAAAGTGATATTCCCAGCATCAAAAGGAGTAGCGTTTATAGTTGCGTTATTCGCTTTCATGGGTGCGTGGGGAGAGTTTCTATTAGCAAGTTTCATAAGAGTGAATACTTTAGCGGCATACGTGTATCAGACAGCAGTTGCACAAACAATCTATTGGTCTGATTTCGCAGCTAGAACCCTACTTTTCGCAATACCAATCGTGGTTATATACGCTGTGGCTCAGAAGTACATTGGTGAAGCAATGAGATTTGGTGCGGGAAAAATATCTTAAAACAAGATTTTTAAAACATATTTAAAAACTTCCTAAAAATTCGTTTTTAACTTGCAAATTCCCCATGTCTAATCCTATGATAATCAGTGATTCATATGAGGTATCTATAAGACTTCGAAAATAATTTCTCATAAACGCATTAAGACTCTTCTCACAGCCTCTTTGTGTAATGGGGTTTGCCAAGCAACATATCTTCCTATACCTAAATCAGTATCTCTCTCAGGAGGTGGAGTATCGATCCATAGCCCATGGTCTCTCTCAGGGATCTCATCCACAATTAAATTTGCTTTAACCAGTTTCTTCATGAGTGGAATACCTTCTCTACTCATGAGGACGTCAGGATCATCCAAGGCCTCACGTAGTAATCTTCTCTCATTCTCCGCTAAACCACTGATAAATTCATTAAGTTTTTTCTCAATAATCAATCTCCTCACCACCTCCTCAGTACTCCACCTAGCATTATAGAGCATACCTAGTACTCGTGGATTACCACCAGTTACTCTCCAAATATCCTCGTAGGATGGCTTGTCGCCAGGGATCTGCTTATACAATTCCTTGAACCCCTTCTCAGACATATTCCACATAGGTCTAATCTCAGCCCATAAGTGCCTACCAATCTCTTCTCTAGATAATCCCTCACTCGTTGCTACAACAGCAATAATTTTTTCGTAGCTAGCCGGTGGATACTCTATTACACCGAGCAACGCCTTTACATACAACGCGGATTTCTCATACCCAATCAAATGAAAAGCTTCGTCAACTAATATCGCTATTTTACCTCTACCTAATTTAATAGCCTCTCTAACTAAGTCTATGACGATATTTACAAGTAACCCCCATTTATCTTCTTTTATAATCTCTATGATC
>JBMFLZ010000039.1:0-10535 GCA_049970935.1 Sulfolobales archaeon
GCCCTGAGTATATAGCTTCTATAAATAGTGTTCTCTGCTAATCCCTTCGCTTCTGCTACAAATACAAAATCTTCTCTCACGATCCTTATTAATGTTGCTCTAATAATATATGCTGTTCCCCCCAGGAAGTTTATGACGATCGTCACTATAGGTAGCCACGCGTAGTACAGTAATTGTTTTAGTGCTCCTATGTCTCCTTGCATTAAGGAGTTTATTGCTGATATAGCTCCTCTACCACTTGAGGGAGCAATATTTAGTACGTATGCGAAGAAGAATATCATTATCAGAGACATCCACCAGAGTGGTATAGCATTCATTACTGCTGCGTATCCTATAACGAATCTATCCAGTAGACTTCCTGGTTTAAAAGCTGCTCTGGGACCTAGGATTAGTCCTAGTAGGAGAACTATTACCTCGGCAACTGTTATCATAACTATTGTTCTTGGGAGAACTGTAAGTATTGCATCAGCTACTGTAAGAGGTAATTGCTTGCCTACAACATTGGCAACATCACTGCTCTGAACATCACCTAGTTTTAACATAAGAACATTTATTGCTAGAGGCAATACTCTCTGTGTCCAAGGCTTATTTACGCCGTATAAGTCTTCGAGCATAGATCTGTATTGAGCAACTAATTTATTTAATTGCTCAGCACTCATATTAGGATTCACGCGAGTAATACTCTCTCTATAGGCTCTGGTCTCCTCAATAATTATAGCGTTCCAGATCTTAAGATCATAACCCGTAGCCCCTATAATGAAAGCTGTTAAAAAAACAACTACTACGAGTGCTATGAAGAGAAGAATTGCTCTTCGAATAATAACTCTTGCAACACTCATGTGAAACAAGCCTACAAGTAACTAATTCTTCAAGAAATAAAAAGTAAAAAGAAGATTAATTTTAGCGATTTGTGCTGTTTAGAAGATGCAAAAACTATTTTCTTCGGAACATTAAAACAGCTATTAACACTAGATCTAGGATAGCTACTCCGAGTACAGCATATACTAATGTTGTTAAGGAACTCACATCTGATTTAACGCTTGAAATCTCTTTACTTAATTGATCTATGCTTGAGGATAACCCAGCGTTTACAGAATCTATCTTCTTGTCAAGACTTGTTATTTTATCTGATAATACAGCGTACTGCTGACTTGTGGCGTTAATAGCCGCGCTTAGATCTGAGATGCTTTTACTGAAGGTCTTTGAAAGATCGCTTAGAGATGTTGATAGTGAGGTACTTACTGACTGCAAGGCTTGTGATAGTGATGTGCCTAGTTGTCCGAGGCTCTTCTCGAGCTCTTGTCTAACGTTTTGTATTTGCTGAGCTGTTGAATTTGCTAATTCTTGTATACGCAGATTAGTTGAGTTAGCTAATTCTTGTAGTGCTTTCTGCATTGATTGAGCGAATTGCTGTGCTGATGCTGGTGTAGCCTCTCTGCTTACTGAGGTGAAGTCTGGTAGTGCTACACTCTCGCTAAATGCCAGGATCTCAACTCTATACAGGTAGTACGGCTTAAAACTTGTTGTTACATCGGGTGATAATTGAATTACGAATACATTAGGTGAGGTATTTCTAGCTTTTCCAGAGGCAACGATCGTTCCTGTTTGAACCTCGATCACTAAATAATCAACAACAAATGGTGGTTGTCCCGTAAGTGTTACTGTTACATTGAATGGTTGTCCAATAACTAGGTCTGAGACATCTAATTTAACGATTTGTGTCGGCACAGGCTTACCAAAGTACCAGTCTCCTGGGCGGAATGGGTATGTTGGGTCTCTAAATGCCTTTAGCACAAGGACTTGATTATCTTTATCAAATGAGTCTAGGTAGAATGGTCCTTGCGAGATCCAAGCACTCTTATGAGCATCGATCCACGAGACAAGTGCATTGATCCTGTTTCTCCACTCATCAGGTGTCATATATGACTTACCATTCGGTAAAGTGAATAGGTTCATTGGAACACTAGCGGCTAGCGCCTGAGCCGTAGCCTTTATGTCGCTGGCATGATCGCTTAGTACGAGATTTATGACTGGTAAGTTATATCTTCTTGATGCTGAGGCGCTAAATGTGTATTTCTTGAGATCGAATACTAAGACATTCTGAACATACAGTAGCTCAGCTGGGTTAGCAATTCCTACGGCAGCGTAATCAGCAATATAGTCTGGTGAGAAGTGGAAGTAGTCTACGTAGACCTCGAGGGTTTTGTTCTCCTCAATTATTCTGTAGCCCTTTATAGTATCAAAATACTCTCTGTTAGGCAATGCTATAGCTGGCTCTCTAGATGCCTTAGTCTTGTTATATACAAGATCGAACCATAGTGCTAAGTGAGCAAGCACATCTCCCCAAGTAATTGTTGTACCATCATGCCACTTGGTTCCTATGATCTTTGAGAAATCAAATGATACTTTAGAGATCGCTGTGGTGCCAGGTCTCACATTAACCCACTTACCTGTGCTAGCATCCCATATAATAGCGTCTGATGGAACAGTTAATTTACCTGTTGGCCCTGCTGTCTCTACTTTGTATGGTGTTCTGAATGGTATTGGCATGCCATTGAATGGGTGTCTCCATATTGATGGGTCATTAGTTGCTCTAAATGGATCTGCGCTGTACACATCTCCAAATCCGCCGTATATATTCCATATTGTTCTAACAGTGTATACCCATAGATGACCCACAGTTAAGCTTGGTTTGCCTGGTACATATATCTCTCTATAGTTGAATATTCCTCTTAGACCAGCTCCTAAGTCGTATGTGATCCCTTTAACCTGCGTTGAAACAGGGTATAAATCAAATCTCGTTGCGACCCAAGCTCTTATAGAGTCTGCTATACATAGGTCAGTTGCTGATCTTAGGAGACTCTCCCACTCACTCTTATCCTTGTATTTACCGAAGTAAATTCTCATACCCATATCATCTATAGCATCATTTCTGTACCACCACCACTCAGGTGTTTGCCAACCAGGCATTGCACCGAACCATGGTGCACAGAACTGATTGACAGTACCTGAGTCATACTTCTCTAGAGCTCCTTTGCCCCATCCCTCTGTGTATATGTGCCATTGGAAGTCTATTGGGTTAGTATCATATACTCTAGATAGAGCCTCACCAAATGTTAGATACTGTCTATTGACTGTGAACCCAAGTTTCTCTAGCGCGCTTGCGAACATGTCGCCTATTTCTTTTCTCTCGTCCTCAGGTCTTATAATGAATGTTAGTGTTATTGGACTACCAGCATAGTACCACTTACCACCTACTTTGTAGGCGCCTACCTTCGTTAAAGCACTCTCGATTAATCTATTTGCGTAGTCGAGATCATATCTAAACATGTATTTAGCTACTACATCAGCTATATAAACATATGTTGGGTCATAAGGAGATAGATATGTGTACATTGCCACCGCGTATCCTCTATAGATAGATTTTACTACGTAGTCTCTGTCAATCGCGAAGTTTAGCGCAAACCTAACCTCTCTCAGGGCAAGTGGATTAATGTTCTTACCATCGCAGCATATATCGACATAAGTCTTGTTAGTATCCGGATCGTAGTACACTTGTGTAATAACCTCCTGTGGGTAACCGATGAGAGCCGGTAGATACTTACCTCTCTGGTCGCCGTCCAAAGCTATTTCCTTAACTGGTGCAGGATTGAATATGAAATCTACTAATCCAGCTGGGGCTTGAACAAATGTCACAAGGTTCTTCTGAATTAGATCACTGAATTGATCTAGTTGCATTGGTTTAACAGCGAATAAGTAAGCATCTAATCTACCAGCAGCGAATTCAGCCGCTACCTTATCTAGCTCAACTCTCTTAATAGTAATTTGATCACTTGCAGGTCCGGGAGCGACTTGCTGCGAGATCGCTAGAGTGAATATGTTTATGCTTACTAGTGAAAGAATTATTACGAGTAGTAGGGAGAGTGATAAATATTTTATATATGATACTTTATTCAATATATCACCGAAAAATAATGATTGAGAAGGGGTATTTATTTTTGGTGGCTGAAAATAGGTTATTTATTTAAATAATTTATTGATTCATTAGAGATCCTCTATTTATGTTAATGATTTTTTAAAAGGTATAATTAATCTCTTACCATTGAAAACAGGGATCTCAATAACTTCGACACCATAAACTTTCTCAATTAATTCTCTTCTAAGAACCTCATCAGATTTACCAGTAGCAACAATTCTTCCTTTATCTAGGAGAATTATCTTATCAGCATATCGCGATGCTAGATAGAGGTCATGCATAGCAATAATAGTTATGCTGTTGTTATCTCTAGTGTATCTCTCCACTGTATCAAGGATCTCTAGTCTATACTTTATATCTAAGAAAGCTGATGGCTCATCTAGCAGAAGAATCTCTGGTCTCTGAATAAATACTCTAGCTAACAAGACTCTCTGAAGCTCGCCACTACTTAATTGATCTATTCTTCTACTCAATAGATCTTTGATATTCAGCGACTCAATTACCTCATTAATAATCTTTAGAGTATCTGAGGAAGGCTTTATACTCAGAGGATTCTCGTGAGGGTATCTCGCCGTCAACAACAGATCCATTACCGTAGAGGGTAGAGACCTATTTATATACGGATCCACGAAACCAATAATTTTCCCTAACTCACTTGCTCTGATCTTACTCAGCTCTCTCCCATCTATGTACACGACGCCTCTCTTAGGTTTAACTAGATTAGCTATTGTTTTTAGAAGAGTTGTTTTCCCAGATCCATTGGGTCCTAGAACAAAGATCATTTCTCCCCCATTAAGTTCCAGAGACACCTCCTTGAGCGCTGGTATTGAGTCGTAGTAAACATCTACTTTATCTATTCGAAGAATCATTGTTTCACCCTCCTAATAGTTAAATAAGCCAAGAAAGGAGATCCTATTAAAGAAGTGTATATACCTAAGGGAAGCTCTCCTAAACCCATGAAGAATACAGAGGTTAATCTCACTAATATATCAGCCAATAAAGTGAGTAAGCCTCCTATCAGTGATGCTGTGGGTATGAGTAATAGATGATCTTGTCCAACAAGGAATCGAGCAATATGTGGTGAGGCTAATCCTATGAAGCCTACTATACCTACTATAGATATTGTTGATGCAGTAGCGATCGCTATGATTGCTATAGTTATGTTTCTCAGCAGATCAATTCTGTACCCAAGTAATTTAGCGTATTCATCACCATAAACGTATGAGTTCAAAAACCTATGTAAAATAATTGATACAATAAATGATGCAATGAATACATAGATCAGATACCACAGATCTCCTAGCAACACAGTGCTAGAAGAACCCATGAGCAAGTATAGATAATAGATCCTTAGTTTATTCTGCGCAATATAAAGTAGAATATGTGATAAACCCCCGAATAAGAAACTCACAGCAACACCAGAGAGAATTAGTGAGTATGAGCCTCCTCCAGCTAATCTACTCAATAAAGCCGTTAAAGCATACCCTGCGAGTGCCCCGAGGAAAGAGACATAAATCATGTTATATCTATAGATCATGAGGTCAGGGAATATTAGTAATGCTATCGCGAGAAAAGTCAGAGCTGTTGTTGAGAGACCCAATATATAGGGGTCAGAGAGAGGATTTCTCGTCATAGTCTGTATGAGAACTCCAGCTAAACCAAGAAGTAATCCAGTCAAGTACGAGGCTAGTGTCCGGGATATTCTCAGAGTAAATATTTGGTAAAATACATTATCTTCTCCTGAGAATCCTCTGATACCTCCACGAATTATATCTATTAAACTTATCATAGAGCTCCCAATAGATAACGAGACGAGAATCATGAAGATACTGAGAAGAAGTAGTGAGAAGAAAATAAGTAAAAAAGATCTTATTTTTATTTTATAGAGCTTCTCCGCCATTGGTATCATCTGGCAATTGATGTCACGTATGAGTAGGTGGATAATGAGTAGATATCTCTACTAGTTAATGGCCCAAATATGTTGGGGTAAAGTATCTTCGCCACAGCCTCAACCGCGAAACCGATTCGAGGACCTGGTCTCAGTAGAGCATCGCCAGTTTCTCCTGACACTACGAAAATCTTATTGTTTTTGGCAGCTTTTGTTTCTTTAAGAACGGGATCCTTAAGAACTTCATCAATAATATTCTTGGGATCTAAGCCATGTACTGTGATAATAATTATGTCTGGATTTTGGCTCAGCACATATTCTTTATCGAGTTGCGGCCAACCACTGTATCTAGAGGCTATATTTACTCCTCCTGCTGTCGAGATCACCCAATTAATAAAGGTGTCTCCACCAGCGCTCCAAAGACCCCATGAGGGAGGTCCTAGTAGCAGAAGCACCTTGGGCCTAGTTAAGTTGTATTTAGCTAGTGTAGTTGTGACATTATTAATGGTTCTCTGAATACTCTCGATAACAGAGTCCACATAATTCTCTCTTCCTGTTACCTGAGCTATTAATCTAAGATCTGTGTATACATCATATTGATCCTTAGCGGCGTCGCATATTAAGAAGAAGGTTCTTACACCTCTCTCCTCAAGCTTAGGCGCGAATTGTGTTTCTTGTGGCTTAACTCCTCTACACATAAACACTATGTCTGGTCTAAGATTAATTATCTTCTCAATATCAAGTGTCCATGGACCGCCTATGTCTGCCACTGAACCGTTTTTCTTAAGATCATTTATTACAGGCGGATAATTCGAGTAGCTATCAACACCCACAATCTTATTCAGCAACCCTAGAGCAACCAGATCCTCAGTTATACTTGGTATAGTAGAGACAATTCTCTCCGGAGGCCTAGGGATCTCAACTCTTCTACCCAAAGCATCAGTTAGCACCCTAGGCCACTCAGGTCTCGTGGTCAATGTGTAGCTAAGGATCCTTGTCTCAGTAGCCGTTGAGTAAATCATGATAGACTGCGTAACAGTTGAGTAAACAGGCTTTGTCTCTGTGACAGTAGCGTATTGAGTAGTTGTTACATGGATCTCTTTAGGAGGCGACAGCAAATACGCTGAGTAGCCTATGCCGACCCCAACCAAAAGAATTAATAGTGACAGTATAATAGTCTTAGTCACCATATGGATTACCCATCCATATATTTCTTGCCAAAAAGAAATTAACTTAATAACTTATAAGCTTAACTCATGGCTTGAGCCCATATCCTCTATCGGCACTAAAAATAAGGAGGGGATGTAATAGGAACATAAATTAATTAAAAGATAAGGTTTTTTGAAGTATAGTAATAATCTTGAGTTTTCAGCGTTTAGTATACTTATATACTTTGGGTATATCAGGTATATATGGTGTATTCTGATGAGTGTTAGTGTGACTATAAAGGTTAAGAAAGAGATTGTGGAGATCGCTGATAAGTTAGTGAGATATAAAATTGCTAGAAGCAGATCTCATGCTTTTAATATTTTGATTGAGAAGGGGTTAAGAGAGGTTTTAGAAGAGATAAAATACTGGGATAATATCTATAAGAGAGTTGAAGAATTAGAGAGACAAGGGGTCGTGATTAGACACGGAAAATTAAATGAGATCTTATCGGAGCAACGAAGCGGCTAATTAAGGTGCCTAGAGCTCATATGACAACTTATTATATAGATACAAATATAGTTATATCCTACATCGATGAATCAGATCCTTATCACAAAAGAGTCTTTGACTTTATCAATAAGTTAAGAAATGACAGAGTAGTATCTGAACTAGTATTAATAGAGTTAGTTTCAGTATACTCAAGAGCAGGATTTGAAGAGCCTTTACCACTTGCACTATATTCTGTAAAAAAGATCAAGGCGGATGTTATTGAGATTGATTTTAATGAGGTGATAAGAACCGCGCTTAAATACGCTTACGAGCTGAAATTAAGAACATTGGATCTTTTGCACTTAGTGGCTTCTAAGTCAATAGGATGTGAGAGATTCATAACTTTAGACAAGGAGATAATTAAGAGATCAAAAGTGGTAAGTGATGTCTTGGGTATAGAAATAGTATCAATAGAATGATTTTTAAGATCTCTTAAGTTGATAAAAAGTCTCTGGGATAAGATGATCTGATGTGATTTGTTAAAGAGATCTTAATCAAGACCCGATATGATCTCTCGGTAATGTTCAAAAATAATTAGGTTTCGAATAATAGATCCTTTTCAATATAAATTATTTTCCTCAGTCTAATATCTCTAGAAGAAGCTCCTACTCTAACTTCGTAATCTCCCTCCTCAACAACCCATTTTCTTCTATCGGGGTCGAAGCTCGCCATGTCTCTATAGCTAATCTCTATCGTTATCTCCTCCTCCTCACCAGGCTTGAGTAGCTTTGTTTTCTTAAAGCCTCTCAACTCTTGATAGGGCTTCGATAATTTTCCTCTCATCGCCCTAATATACACCTGAGCCACTTCTCTACCTGGGAACTCCCCAGTGTTCTTCACGTAGAACCTCACTACTAGACCATTTTCTCTCTTCTCTACTGATAGATCCCTATACTCAAATTTAGTATATGATAATCCGTAGCCAAATTCATATGCTGGTTGGATATTGTATGTGTCATAGTATCTGTATCCAACGAAGATATCTTCGCAGTAGATCACTTTAGACGGGTTCTCAGGCGGAGTTCCTGGGTAGCACTCGGGGGATTTGGCTACTGGGGTGTCGCTCCAGTCCCGTGGGAAGGTGATCGGGAGTTTTCCTGAGGGATTAATTTCTCCTAGCAACACGTCTGAGACTACTCTACCCGCCTCCTGCCCAGGCACCCAGATCAGTAGTATTGCGTCTACAAGATCTCTCCAGCTAAATACCTCTATTGGTCCGGCTATGTTTAGTATAGCAATAACTTTTTTGCCTCTGGACCTGAATTGTCTAGATACTTTCTCTAGAAGTCTTCTCTCATCATCAGAGAGATAGAAGTCTCCTTTCTCAAGTTTTCTATCCCACCCCTCCCCAGAGATCCTAGTGATAACCACTATAGCTACATCATTTCTCTCAGCGAATCTAGCTATCTCCTCCTCACTGAATATATCTTGATCAAGTTTCTCAGGAAAGATCTCGTCTCTGTATAGAATATCGAGATATCTCCTACCTTTCTTATCCAAGATATATCTCTCGTATCTATCAGAGATCTCGTAGTCAACATCTAATCTAGCCTCTCTCAATCCCTCGAGAATAGATATTGTTGTTCTAGCATGATTATGACCACTACCCATCCCACATCTAAGAGTCTCGATCTGGCCTGTGCCGAAGAGAGCTATTTTAACACCTCTCTTGAGAGGTAGAGCATTATCATTCTTCAGGAGAATAACACCCTCTGCAGCAGCTCTATAGGCGATCTCAGCATGTTTATAGAGATCTGGTCTCCCACTCCCCACATACCCCTTAGCCTTAAGCGATTTACTCACTAATTTGAGGATTCTTTCAACACTCTGGTTAAGAGAAGATAGGTCTAGCTCACCTCTTCGAGCAGCATCTAGCAACCTATTATATATCTCATCACTCCCAGGCATAATAAGATCCACGCCAGAATTAATTTGCTCAACCGGATTATCACCAGCACCCCAATCAGTCATAACAACACCATCAAAACCCCACTCATTCCTCAGAACCTGCTTGAGGAGCCAGGGATTCTGCGACGTGTATTTACCATTTAACTTATTGTACGAGGCCATAATAGCCCAGGGCCTAGCTGTTTTAACTATTATCTCGAAGGGTCTCAGATAAATTTCTCTCAGTGCCCTCTCGGAAACAATTGTGTCAATAGTAAATCTATTAGTCTCCTGATCATTAGCAACAAAATGCTTAGGAGTCGCACCAACACCCTCTCTCTGAACGCCTCTCACATATGCCGCCCCCATCACCCCTGATAGATAAGGATCCTCGGAGAAATACTCGAAATTCCTGCCACATAGGGGGTGCCTATGTATATTTACACCGGGGGCAAGCATTATATCAACATTATGCTCTCTAGCCTCAGCACCTATGGCGGAGCCTACTAACTCAACTATCTCAGGATCCCACGTAGATGCTAATAGAATAGGTGCTGGGAAACCGGTTGCGGGATACAGTCTATTCTCAGTGAAATCAATTCTCACACCAGATGGCCCATCTGATAACTCTAGAGAGGGAATATCTCTGACACTTCTTGTTTCACCAGCTATACCAGGAATATTTCTAGCCACACCCACACCAACTACTAAAGAGATCTTCTCCTCAAGAGATAACTCAGACAATTTATTTGATAAACTCATCAATTCTCCCAGAAACACTTGATTAGTGAGTTATATAAGAGTTAATAAGGCTCTAGAAAGATACTAGGTTTATGGTGCCTGAGAAACGCATTACTCAGGTCGAGGCGAGGAGAGAACAGCGATAAGCAGAAAAGAGATTCTTACTGTGATCTCTGTTACGACCCTAGTTAGTTTAATGACTGGTTATAACGCTAGATTAGCAATGGTTGGTATACCTACTATCACTCATGATATAGGCACTGATATATGGGGTATGACGTGGATTATTCAAGGATACATGCTCGGCTCCTCATTTATTCAATTAATAGTCGGTAGATTATCTGA
>JBMFLZ010000040.1:0-10518 GCA_049970935.1 Sulfolobales archaeon
AGTACTTCCAGAGATCCATATATCCATGATCTCTGATCTAAGACTTTCTGCTGTGAGAGGATCCAGGTGAGAAAATGGTTCATCAAGAAGTAATATGTCTGGTTCAATAGCGAGTGCTCTAGCAATATTAACCCTCTGTCTCATGCCACCACTTAACTCATGAGGATAAAACTTCTCGAATTCTAACAAACCTACTAAACCAAGATACTTCCTGGCTCTCTCCTCAGCCTCTTCCTTGGATAATCCATTGGCTCTGAGAGGTAAGACCACATTCTCAAGAACTGTTTGCCACGGAAGAAGCGTGGGGAACTGAAATACGAAACCTATTCTAGGATTAGGTTTATTGAAAATCACTGATCCTGAATCAGGCTTCTCAACCCCAGCTATTATTTTGAGAAGAGTTGTTTTACCAGATCCAGAGGGTCCTAATATAGTTGTGAAATCATCGCATATATCAAGTGATATCTTATCTAGAACCTTAACCCTCCTTCCTTTCTCTCCATAGTATTTCTCAATATCTCTGAGACTCACTATAATATTCTTCAATATTACTCCACTATGTATCTCCTAGTTAATTTCTTAAAAATCGTTCTCCACAGAGTCTTGTTTATTAAAGCAATGAACAATGAGAGTATAATAATAGTCATTGATAGCTCGAGGAATCTACTCTCACTAAATAATGTGTCCAAATAAGCTCCTACACCGCCTAGATCCACTGTAAACGTCCCAAGATCAATATACTCAGCGACGATAGTAGAGTTCCACGCACCACCCCATGAACTAAGTGTGCCGGAAGCAATTGATGGAAGCATTGAAGGAATAAATATTGTTTTTATGAATAATAGTCCTCTTACTCTATAGATATCTGATAACTCAATATATTCTCTCTTAAGACTAGATAAACCGTATATCAATATATTGAAATAAGTGTACCAAAGAGATCCTTGTAGAAAAACAATTAGTGAAACAGTAAAGACACCAAATAAACCTCTTGAAGCCACAAATGATAAAATAGGCCACCACAATATAGCTGGTATTGATGCAAGGATCTCTCCAATAAAAACAATATATCTATCTAAGAAACCTCTTTCTCTCGAGGATTTAAAAGTTAAGTATGCTAAGTATATTGATATTAAGAAACCTATTAAAATAACTCCAATTACTCTACCAAAGCTTAATAAGATCTCTGTTAGTATCTTGTAGTAGAAATTAGGATCTGTAACAGGTTTCAATTGACTTAAATTAGCTATTAATGTCGCAGGTGGCGTAAAATAATATGTAAATATCAGTATTAGGGTGAGTAACGATATAAGTAGTAGAACTCTAGAACCTCTCGCAGAGATTCTTCTCCCAAGAAATCTAAATTTGATCTCTAGAGACTCAAATAAACTCGCAATAAGATCCCAGATCCTGGCTACGAGGGGTTTTACAATCTTGTAATAGAGCGAATCTATAGATAATACATTTAAACCCGCTAAATCCTTCGCCAAAGGATTCCATAGAAGTAAATAAGTCAGTAATACAGTGGCTATAAGAAGTATTAGACCTAGGACAAATGTTATAAAGTTGCCACTTGTATATGCATCTATTATGACTGTGCCTATTCCTAAGACCTTGTATTCCGAGGATCCAGTAGCTATGATCTCTGATGATGTTATAAAGAACCATCCACCAGCCCAAGAAATAATACTATTAGCACCAATAGATTTAGTAGTTGGTGGAGTGTAGATTCTGAAGAATCTTGTTGTTATAGGGATCTTATAGAGTTTTACAAGATCACTTATTGAAGGATCTAAGCTTTTAACAGCAGAATATATACCAAATACCATATTCCAGATCAGAGAAGTTATTAGTAGGAAGATCACAGCTATCTCAACACCTATTATAGGGAATAAGTTTATGAACACCACTAGAGCGATTGGGAAGAAGCCTAGTATAGGTATTGATTGAAGAATATCTAGTATCGGAAGCAGAAGAGACTCTAAATATCTGTTTCGAGCCATTGAGATCCCTAGGTTCAGTGCGATAATTAAAGATATTATGTATGCTATAAACATTCTAAGAGTACTTAGTAGATCGGCCAAGAGAAGCGTTGCTATGTTAATAATCATTCAAATCGCCGAGCTTCTCGATGTCACCATGGAGTGTTTATATTCCTCTACCCTAAAAATATTGTTACGGACACAGGTGATTACTAAAAAGTGTCTTCAGAAGAGAGTAGGCATCGAATCACTATTCCACCTGACCTACTACCTGATCATGTTTTAGGTTTGTTAGAGACCCTGTATAGTTTAGGTGGAGATATTGACCCTATGTATATAGGAGACGCTATAGGTGAGAGTATAAGAATTCTGCCGCACGCAATTGATCTTGCCGAAGCACTTGATCTAGTTACTTATCAAGGAGGTAGATTAATTCTCACAAAGTTTGGTGAGAGAGTAGTTAAAGGAGACACAAAGACTGTTAAGAGACTTCTAAGAAGTGCCGCATCTAAGCTAGAGCCTCTTAGAGAGATCATTAAGATTCTTAAAGAGAAAGGATTTTTAACAGTTGAGGAATATAGAGAGATCATACATAGAATATACCCAGATAATTTCACTGAAGCATTTAGACACATATTGATTTGGGGAGCATTTCTAAGTTTATTTAGAATGAGTGATGATGACACACTAATAATACCAATAGATATTAAGGGATTATAAAGAGTTTTCCTCAGGGGGTAACAGAGAAAAATTAAAATACTGACTACAAAAATATTTATATAGAGAGCCGCCGTAGCTCAGTGGGGAGAGCGCCCGGCTGAAGAATTCCTCTCTAATCTCGGAGACCGGGCGGTCAGGGGTTCAAATCCCCTCGGCGGCATATAGCTTCTCCACTCAAGACTTATAGATGGTTTAATAATAATGTTCACAAGCTCAGGGTACTTCCTATAGAGATATCTTCTTACCTTCTTAACAATATATTCCGCTTCTCTGAGTGTTGTCTCAGGATCCATTTTTATCTCGATTACACCGGTCACAAAAGAACCTGTTTTTTTAAGCAACACGTTTCTCACTTCTAACTTGGAGTATCTCTCTATGTCTCTAATGATTCTCTCGACAAATCTCTCATCTGGCGAAGCATCTATTAAAGCACTTATTGAGTCTCTCAATAAGCTGTAGATATCTCTCAGTATATATAACGCGATGGTTATAATAACAATGTATCTTATAGCAGGTATCTTTAATAAGATCTCGATATAGACTATTGCTGATGATGATATACCTAGGATAGCATCTGTTTTAGCGTGTGTTGCATCAGATAACACACTCTCTGATCTTGTTGAAAGAGCTATTTTCCTCTCGATCCTGTACGCAGCATAGGAAACAATAGACCCCAGTGCTAATACGATGGGTGTATAAAGTGGTGAGATTTCTACAGAATCTCCATGACTCATGCTACTGAAGAAATCACGTAAGAACTCCACTACTACATATAATGTGAATAATGCAATAGCTAAAGTAACTAGATTCTCAACTTTATACAATCCCCAAGGGAATCTTTTAGAAGATCTCTTTAGAGATAAGTATATTGATAAACCTGTTAAAAAACTCATTAATCCGTCTATGAGACTATGTAGCATATCTAGATAAATGATATCCGAGTATCCCAAAGATCTCATGATAAGATACTCAAATACACCATAAACTACTGATACAAGAGCTATTATATAGAGTTTCCTATAACTCTTTCTTCTACTCCTCACAATTCTCGCGTACATATGTATCACCTCAAGATGCTAATTGATATGAATGAATGTGTTTAATCTCGGGGTTTAGAGATACATAGTATAAGGTTTGAGGTGAGGGGCACTATATAATTTCTTTGAGAGAATATAAGTTTTTTCTTGATCTAGGTTATTTAACAGATCCTCCTTCCCATAATTTTATAGTTCTCTCAATAGTCTCCAGCAGATCTTTATTCTCAAAAACGTATCTTTCGTGAACTCTACTCTCAATAGACTTCTTACCTAAGCACTCATAGAATCTTTTATTAGTCAAATCAATGATAACTAAGAAGTAAAGTGGCTTATAAGATAGTATCTTGGGTTTCTTCGAGGGATCATCTATACATAGACTTCTTAACATCTCCAGAAGTAATCCTCTTAGTATATCTCTCTGAATCTCTCTTCTTTTAGCGATACTTATAGAGGGTCTTCTAAATAAACGCATTAATCCTCTAGACTGAGTCTCTTCTTGTTTGTAACCCTGTTTTTCATATATACTTTCTAGTTCTTTATCAATGTAGTAACTAGGGTTCTTCGCAATTAACTCTAACGTATCCTCTAATACATTAGGTCCAATATCTCTTGAATATATAAACGGTGCGTTTATATCAGGTGTGTTTGAGAAATCTAATTTCCCATCTATTTTCCTAGTGGTTAATATTAGTGAAATCGGATCTTTACAATACGAGAATGTCACTAGATCAAATAAGAAACGTTTCTTTGGACACTTCTCGAATACAACTTCTGCACCAGACCACCAGAGAGGAAATCCCTCACGATCACATTTGCTTACATACGCTTTTATAAACATCTTGTCCAACTCCTTATGAACCTGATTCATAGACTTTACGAATTATATCTTGTAGATCCATTAAAGCAACACTGGTCTTAGCTAGTTTAGGTAGGTAGAATAATGCTTTTGAAGATATCGTGCCTACGCATCTATACCCCAGCTCGTGTAATGGTGATGTTACAGGACACACACTTTTTATTACATAGATGCCTTTCTTAGATAATTCATCTAAGATCTCTTTCAAGTAACTGTTGTTGAAGTATGTAGGTGGTGTGAAGAGCAAAATAGGTTTCTTAGGCTTAGTCTCTACCTTGGCTAATAATTCTCTTAATTCTAAGAGAAACTCCGGTGAAACATGTGGGCAACCAATAATGAATACCTCTGGATCATCACATAACTCTCTTGAAGACTCCTCAAAGATCTTAATATCTTTATCCTCTATCTCAATACGATCCTCAACATATTCATTATAATAACCTAGTATCTCTGGTTCCTCAGGAGAGACGCCTTCTATAATACTCATGCCCACGGAACCTGTTGTTCCTATAGCCGCTAGGAGTGTTTTTATTCTCTCTATATCTAGTTTACCTAAACCAATGATATAAGGTATCTTATCTCCAACTAATTTACCTATGTATAGTCCTAGTAGACCTATGTAAGTATATTCTCTCCTATTACTCCTAACATTAATTATCACACGAGGATATCTTTCACTAGTTATGTGAAGACCTGCGTAGTAAGTTTTTCCAGTAAGAGCCGAGAATAGGGCTAAGATACCCGCTTCTTTATTTGTTCGTGCTCCATATAGCGAATTAGCTATTAATACGGCATTGCTCTCAGCCCATGATAGATGCTCACCATATCTAGGTGTTCTCACGTGGTAAGGCGCGCATGTGAAAGTATCCACTCCAAGGAACTTGTATATATTTAGGATCTCTAGTTGTTTATCTATGAATTCTCTGCTGAAGTTAAAGTATTTTATACTCTCAATATCGAGAGAGCCTGGATTAGCGGTTGTGTAGACCTTAAAGAATAATTTTTCTCTTGCGAGATCTCTTAAGAAATCTAATCCAGCATCTCCGATATTAGAATAGTTCACCCCAGATATGTGTGCATGAGATATATTTATTAGTTTCTTAGCTCCTAGACTCTCACCTACTTTAACAATAACTCGCAAGGCTCTAGCAAGTGTTTCTCCAAAGTCTCCTCTATAGATCCTTTCTTCGTATTTAGTTAGATACATCTAGAACCTCTCGAGAAGTTATAGACCTGCTAAATCCATTAGGTATTTGTATAGAGATTTCCAAACTTTCTTATCTTTTCTTAATTTGTTCTCAAAATTATTTTCTGCAGCCCATCTCTCAAAGGCTTTATACAGTGTTCGGCTATCAGGGGACCTAGGCATTCTACTAATATATCTTAGTCTGAGAAGTGCTTTAGCAATATCCTTCCAAACATCCTCCCAGTTATAAAGCTCTGTCTCAGGCTCTCTTCTCAGTAAAGTAGCCTCCCACAAACGAAAGATTCTTCTTAGCTCAGCAATAGGCTCCTGATGATCATCTACTCTTATATCAACATATTTATCAACACCTTCTCTGCAACCTCCGTAGCCACCACATCTTCTCATAACAAGGATCGCTGCTGATTGTTTCCCTCTCTTATCACCTCCAGCCTTGTCACCAGCTTCTAATGCGGCTAGTAGTTTATCAACTAGTTCTCCCTTAGTAGTTTCAAAGGCTTTAGCCATCGCCTCGAGCACTTCCTCACCTACTAAAAGATTTCCTTGAACACTAAATCCATTCCCCGTTATGTGTCCCGCGTATGGCAGGCATTGAGATCCTGTGTAAGCGGCTACTTCACCTTTTGCATTAACCACAGCGACTTGTCTATGATCTCTCCTAGGATCCTTACTAGTTAATCTATTAATAACCTCATCAGGTTTAAGCCCTCTCCTGAGATATTGAAGAGCTTTTGGACCATACTTAACATTAGCCCAAGCCTGGGTAGCCACAGCACCAACATCAGTCTCAGCCCAAGGAACTATGTGTCCAACAGCCAAGAACTTAGAGGCGACGGCAACACCAACATCCCCCATAGAGGGATCTGCAGCAACTATTGAGTATGTAGCGATCACTTTATACTCCATATAAACCTCCCTATTTATACTGCTTAAAAATTTATTAAATTTATATAGATACTATACCTAAACTCCCAAATCATCCGATTCTGTTCTCGGAGTTGCTAGGAATTCATCAGTGAATTAAAGAGATTTAAGGGGTCTAATCTTATTTTTCAGATAAATACTTTTTTCACATAGATTATACGAGGGTATATTGGAGAAGAGACTTAGATCACCTATAGTAGTGGTCTTAGGACATGTGGATCACGGAAAAACCTCTTTGCTAGATAAGATTAGAGGCACTGCAGTAGTGAAGAAAGAAGCTGGTGAAATGACTCAGCATGTAGGAGCTAGTTTTGTTCCTTCTCATGTTATAGAGTCTATTGCGGAGCCTCTGAAGAAAATAATCAATTTTAAGCTTAGAATCCCAGGACTATTATTCATAGATACTCCAGGGCACGAGGCCTTCGCTAATCTCAGGAGAAGAGGTGGTTCTATAGCTGATTTCGCTATACTTGTTATTGATGTGATAGATGGTGTTAAGCCACAGACTATTGAGAGCATAGAGATTCTTAGGAGCCGAAAAGTACCTTTTTTGGTTGCTGCCAATAAAATTGATAAGATCCCTGGGTGGAGACCATATATGGACAAACCTTTTCTAGAAACCATAAAAATGCAGGATCCCTCGGTGCAGAAAGAACTTGATAACAAGATCTATGGAATAGTTGGTTCATTATCCACACTAGGGTTCTCAGCAGATAGATTCGATAGAATAAGAGACTTCAGGAGAACAGTAGCTATAGTTCCAGTCTCAGCAAAAACTGGTGAGGGGATACCAGAGCTATTAGCGGTCTTAGCAGGCTTAACACAGCAGTATATGGCTAATAGACTGATATTTGCAGAGGGACCAGCAGTAGGTAGTGTTCTTGAGGTTAAGGAGGAGCCTGGTCTAGGAACAACTATTGATGTAATAATCTATGACGGGGTCATTAGAAAAGGAGACTTATTTGTCACGGGAGGCGTGGGAGGTCCAATAGTTAGTAGGGTTAGAGCTCTTCTGCTACCTAAGCCTCTTGATGAGATGAGAGCTCCCTCGGATAGATTCTCTTCAGTAGACGAAGTTTACGCTGCGGCGGGTGTCAAGATTGTTGCTCCAGGCCTAGAGGGCGTACTCGCTGGTGCTCCCATAAGAGTTGTTTGGGATGAGAAAGAGATTGAGGATGTAAAAAAGAAGATCTATGACGAGATACGTGAGCTAAGAATATTTTCTCCTGATACCGCGGGAGTTATTGTTAAAGCTGATACTCTGGGCACTTTAGAGGCTTTGGTAGATATGTTGAAGAAAAGATCTATTCCGATTAGAATAGCTGACGTAGGTCCTCTTACAAAGAATGAGGCTTTGGAGGCGCTGATTACGAGAAACACCAATAAATACTATGGAGTTATTCTATTATTTAATGTTGATATGCTTAGAGAAGCTAAAGAAATTGTTGAGATCAATAAGATACCTGTGTTCCATAACAATATTATTTATAGACTGGTTGAGGAGTATTTAGAATGGATCGAGAAAGAGAAGAATGAGGAAATTAGAAGAGGACTAGATAATCTCTATAGACCAGGTAAAATAAGAGTTCTCCCGGGATACGTATTCCGCAGAAGTGACCCAGCAATAGTAGGTGTAGAAGTACTAGGAGGAATTATTAAACCAGGATACCCACTAATGCGAGAAGACGGGAAAAGAATAGGTTTTATAATGCAGATACAAGAAAGAGGAAAAAGCCTAGAGATAGCCAGAACAGGAGCCTCAGTAGCGATCTCAATAAGAGGAAACGTGATGGTAGGAAGACATTTTGATGAAGGAGACATACTTTACACAGATATCCCAGAGGAGCATCTACAGCAACTAGTAGAGAAATACTGGAATTTCTTAAGCGACGACGAGAAACTAGTCATGAGAGAAATAGTAGAGATAAAGAGAAAAATAGATAAATCTTATGCATTATCAATCTATCTAAAACTAAAATCAATGAAATAAAGAATTTATCCCCCGAAACCATATTTATTCACAGAAGAAGCGGCGGTCGTCTAGCCTGGTCTAGGACGCCGGCCTCCCAAGCCGGCGATCCCGGGTTCAAATCCCGGCCGCCGCATATACGTACTCAATTCACATTGTACTTAAGGTTCCCTAGTGTTCAATTGCGTCTTCAGGAGGAATTCTTTAATGGGTAAGAGTTTTGAGGTACGATAAAAACGATTCAGGCATCAAGTTTTTACACTGACCCTTGGCTTAATCTAATAATGTTGTCAGCTCTAAGAACAAAAAGATTTGCCGATTAAATTTCTTCTATTGTATTAAATGATCTACTTGTTGTATAATTAGTTGAGAATCTTTCAAAAACTGGGTCGTATTACTATGAATAGGTTAAATAATTGCTATATTTCACTAAATTCTTAGGGAGAACATAGTGATAAAAGTTGTTTCTTTTGATATATGGAATACTCTGATGGATATAAATAAATTCTATAGTATAATATCCGCGAAATTGAGTTCATTTGTGAAGAGAGATTATGAGGAGATCTATAGAGAGATGACAATTACTTACAGAGACGCTTTGAAGAAGAGGCTCTCAGGAGATTTCAGGAGAATAATAATTGACTCAGCTAATTTCTTTGCTGAGAGACTAGGGATTAGCACGGAGACATTATTCAGAGCATTAGTGTCGGCATTGCTTGATGAAGATATCAGAGGCTTGGTATATGATGATGTTATTGATACGTTGGAGAATATTAAGAGGAGAGGTTTAAAAATTGCTTGCTTAGGAAATGTGATGTTTTGGCCCGGTATGGTGACTAGATACATTATGCATCTAAACGGGATCTTAGATTACTTTGATGCAACAATATTCTCCGATGAAGTAGGCTACATGAAGCCTAGTAAAGAGATCTTTGAATATCTCTCAAGAAGATTAGATGTTGACTTAAGTGAAGTGATCCATGTAGGAGACTCATTAGAACACGACTTAGTCGGCTCAGCATTATCAGGTGTAGCTAGTGTTCTTGTTAAAAGAGATCTAGATACAAACATGATTAGATTAAGTAGAAGTGCTTATGTGATTAAGAGCCTTAGCTATTTAGAGAGAGTAATTGATGAGCTAAGTAAGTCCCCCTAAGATCCATTCTTAAACTAGCTTATTAGTTGAGATAGCTATATAAGTCTCTCACAGGAAACGAATTTTTCGATCTAGGAAGAATCCTATAACTAGTATCTGATCGCATTTAATTAAAAAGATTAATTACAATGATTCATTAAATCATTTAATAAACATATGGAGAAATCATTAAGTAAATTACAGCTCTAGTCTGCTAGGATAAGATCTCTTTAATCCTAGATCTATCAAAATACTAGTTATTCTGATGGGAACATTAACTATGTAATTAATCATTGCTTTATAAGCATCAATCACTTCTCTCTGTTAACAATTAATCTCCTAAATCTCTAACCAAGCCACTTATCTCGAGTAGTTTAACATACAATTTCATAGATATTGGAAATCTCTCGACATTAACTAACCTATAGCTTCTTTACAGATGAGAGCCTCGCTCTTTTAAGGCGGGGATGAAAATTTATAATCTCTGTATCTTCTAGTATCTCTGATGATGATTAACATGAGTACGAGTCTCGGGGGGTCAATCTTTAGCAATACTCAATAGATATACTGGATACACAAGGCTAAACCTACGCCCCCGAGGCAATGATAAAGTCCATAACCCCGAGTCCCGAGAGGGTTAGGGGTAACCAGTCTATGACCTCAGCAAAGAGATCTTCTATAGAATTGAAAT
>JBMFLZ010000041.1:0-10317 GCA_049970935.1 Sulfolobales archaeon
CTAGGATACATAGCCGAGGACTCAACTTAACGGTCTTGCCTCTATACCAACTTTCTTAAGTTGCTCTGCAACAATCTCAGCTACTTTATCTAATAAAAGAACCATGATAAAGATAACATCTAAAAACGAAGTCTTGCTCCAGGAGTAGGTCATTGCTGAGCTTTTGCAATATTCGCTTGAGTTCTAAACACTACTAATATTGATCCTGTTATTAGTGCTATTAATAAAATGGTTGATGCAAAGAATCTGAAGCCCAACATTTCTTCACAACGCACTTTTCTTAAGATAAATTAATGAATAAGACTATTTATTGTTTAATATTTTTAATTGCTAAACTATAGTACTGGTTCTTCATCACTAAGCGATATATCGATTATATTATCTCGCCTAGTGAATTTAAAAATATACGTCATTAAATTTATTAGGTGATTAATATTCTCGTTATATCTAAAAAAGAAATTGAGAGAAGAATTCAAAGAATCACTTATGAGATGAGTAGAAAAGGTTTAGATGCCTTATATCTAGCTTCTGTATCAAATATTGCTTATGTAACTAACTTCTTTCATATTCCTACTGAGAGACCTATTGCTGCGTTGATTCTCTCTAGTGGTGAGAAGATTCTTTTTGTTCCTAAGCTAGAGCATGAGCATGCTGAGAAATACTCCTACGCTGATAAAGTATATAGCTACCCTGAGTATCCGGATGAGAAGCATCCTATGCTAGTTATAGCAGATTACATGAGGCAACTTGGGTTGGAGGGTAAGAGAATTGGTTTTGATACTGATGGATACGGTCATGTCTTCGGCTACAGAGGTCCTAGGCTCAGTGAGGTTCTGAAGGCTTCGTATAGTTATGAGAGAGATCTCGTCGAGAGACTCAGGATGATCAAGTCTGAGGAGGAGATTAGACTTCTCAGAGAAAGTGCTAAGTGGGCTGCACTAGCCCATAGACTACTACAAGAATATGTTAGACCAGGTGCTTTGGAGGATGAGGTATCTATGCTTGCTTCCTTGGAGGCCACATTAGCAATGGCTAGAGCTCTCAAAGATATCTATAGACCAGCTGGCTGGAGCTCAGGTGCTAGAGCTGGTTTTAGAGGTCAAGTGGGTAAACACTCCTACTACCCACACTCCCTAACTATTCACGCAGTAATCAAGAAAGGAGATGTCTTGGTCACAGGAGCAACAGCTAATGTAAGTGGCTACGGTGCTGAGCTAGAGAGAACATTAATCGTCGGTGAACCAACGCCTGAGCAAGAGAAATTCTTTAAGTTAATGCTCGAGGCGAGAAGAACTGCTTTTGACAAAATAAGAGCAGGTGTTAAGTGCAGCGAGGTTGATAGAGAGGTCAGGAGATTCTTTAAGGAGAAGGGGTTAATGGATTACTGGAGACATCACACCGGGCATGGCATAGGACTTGATTATCATGAGGCACCATTCTTTGATGTTGGAGACGATACTGTTCTTGAGGAGGGTATGGTTATGACTGTTGAACCAGGTATATACGTCAGAGACTTGGGAGGATTCAGGCACTCAGACACTATATTAGTCACTAGAGACGGATTTGAGTTCATAACACATTATCCAGATCAGTTGGAGGATTTAATTATTTACGTCTAGTGAATATAGCTACTGACCATAGCATTGATTCAGGAAAATAATGTTTTTCCCTGTTAACTCCTTAAATAATCTACTCTTTATCTGTGCTCTCTCAATATCTGTGAAACATATGTAGCCATGGATCACAGCGTAAATGATTTCTCGTCCCTCTGGCTCCAGAATCACTTGTTTAACCTCCTCATTCTCATAAGCATAATCTAATCCATCAGCTATTCTCAAGATAGATAATGCCTCCAACATCTCTCTACTTAAAGGATCTCTAATCTCTTGCTCACCATGAAACCTAGCTAAATAAGCAATTTTCTCAGCGAATCCCTCACCGAGAGCCTTATCTATCTCGTTTCTTCTCGATAGAATTATCTCATAGCTCTTCTCCCAATGATTAAGAGGATCCTCTGCTTTACCAATGTCATGTAGAATTGCTGATGCATATAGTGCTTTCTCCAGATCTTTGCTTAAAACAATTATATCGAGTTGTTTTAGTTGTGTATAGATCTCGATCGATAACTCAAGCACCTTAGATACATGTCTCAGACCATATTCACTATCACCACTAAATGAGTATTCAGAAGCAATTCTTAGTAACTCATTTAGTTCCTCTCTAGAAAATGTCTCAAGCAACCTACTATATAGAGCAAGTATTCTCTCTTGAGTAAAACTCTCAACGAAACGAGGATCAATTGATCTAGTGATTCGCAGAGCCTCCTCATGCCCTAATCTCTTTATGAGCATTAGATAAGCAGTGGCTATTGTGCCAGATCTCCCTATACCCCCGTAGCAGTGAACCAAAACTGGTTTAGGAGATCTATGGATCTCCTCAAGTAGCATATGCATAGCGAGGAGCTGTGGAGCATCCATATCTGGGGTCGGTAATCTCATTACTTTTACTCCTCTAGAGATCAGTTCCCCAGGATCGTATTCTAACTCGTGATCCTCAACTAAATTAACGACTGTTCTGAATCTCTCTGAGATGTAGCGGAGATCTTCGTTTGAGGGCATTGATGAAACAGCTAACTCGTTATCAATGATCCATTTTGTACGCAAGAAATATCCCCAGGTATAAGCTTATTAATATCCGCTTCTGAGCTCCTCTATGAACTCCTTGATCCTATTTACCCCAGCCAGTATTCTCTCAGGTCTCTCAAAAGTGAAGTTTAATCTAATACTACGCTTAACAGTTTCACCAAAGAATTCTCCTGGGATCACCGCCACAGCCTTTTTCTCCAAAAGCTTCTCAGAGAATAATCTCGCGGTCATATTAGTCTCCTCCAGCACTCTACTTAGATCCACTAATAAAAACATTCCTCCGGAGGGTTTCACAAATCTAATATCTCTAATACTCCCCAGCTCCCTAATCATAAGATCTCTCTTCTCAACACTGACTCTCCTCACATACTCAATATGTCTCTTTCTCAACTCTCTATCTCTGAGATACTGAATAACTAGATACTGAGCCACACTCGGTGGGTTATAGGTTATTGCCTCAACAATCATATTTATCTTCTTAACCGCTTCTCTCGGACCATATACGTAGCCAAGTCTCCAACCAGGTATCCCAGGATCTTTAGAGAACGTGTTTAGAGCAATTGTGTTTTCGGGAGCCAGCTTATACATGTAGACATGTTCTCCCTCGTAAACAAGTGTTCTGTATGGCTCATCATATATTATCCAGAGATCGTTGTCAATAGCTATTTCAGCAATACCTCTCGCAACATCCCAGCTAATAACTCTACCAGTTGGGTTATCAGGATTAACCAATATAATAGCCTTTGTTTTGCCCCGATTAATTCTTTCATTTATTTGATCAGGGTCGGGCATATAGTTATTCTCAATTGATACCGGAACAAAGATCTTCTTTATCCTCATGTAGTTAAGTAAATTAATGTAGCCGAAGAATGTAGGATCAATCAATATAACTTCGTCTCCCTCAGAGAGTGTCGCGGATAGAACTGAGAACATTGCTGATTGCCCACCTGTTGTCGCGGTTATCTGATCAATAGAGATCTCCACTCCACCGAGATCCCTTAGATCCTCGGCAATAGCCTCCTTAAGCTCTCTCAAACCAGATGAGGGAGTGTATGAGTATAATCTCGCGGAGTCCTCTAGTAAGAACTTAGCTAACCACTCTCTAACTTCTCTAGGAGGCGGGATCCCGGGTTCTCCCGCAGAGAATCTTATCACATCTCTTCCTTCACTTCTTAGCTTCTCGAATATTTTATCAAATGCTCTTGTCGGGCTCTCGATCAAGAGATCTACTCGAGGATTAAGACTAGGCATCTCAATCACTTAAGCATAATCAATAAAAATTAAAAAAATATTAGCCTGAGACACCACTAACCAAAGATTCTCCAGAGAAACAGCACTGCTATAGTAGCCAGAGGAATAGTTATATTATCATCTACCCCCTCTAACTTCTCTATTAATGAGGCAACCACACCAGCTACCAAGCCTCCTAATCCAGCAAATACGTAGCCAATTGGTGAGATAACAGCCATCATAGCGAAATTGCCGTACCAAGACTTAGTTCTTCTCTTGTAAATAAGATTCCTAACTATTCCAGTCACACCATCACCAATAGACATAAAAATCGCCGGGATCACAGACATAAACATGTTGTGAGTAAATAGATACATAAGATATATTGAGAGACCCCATAGAATAGTGAAATGAACCTCGTAAGCATTCTCCGGAACCTGGAACCAATACATCAATCTATTCATTCTCCTGGGAATATAGGTCACGGCTCCAAAGAATAATCCTAGGACAAAAGGTATTAATGGATCCTTGTATATGAAGGGGACGAGAAAAGCCACTAAACCAGCGGCGGCAATATGAATAATTTTCCTATTGTAGTACACAACCACATTATGTGGATACCCCCTCGAGATCATGTAGTGATATATTTTCTTTGTTAAGTAGGCTGTCACGAAGAATACCCACAGCGTCAGGATTATGGTATATATGTAAATAAGAAGATCCTCTCCGAGAAACATTTTATCACACTATCACTATAGGAATCTAATCTAAGGTATAAATAATTTTGTGCATAACACTAATTTATCATAGGTGGTATAAGCTAAATATTCCTGGGAGAGGAGATTTTTTGAGTAAGGATTTATACGATGAAGTTGCTGAATTATTAGTTAAGAAGAGGCCAGCTGTTGCTCTAACAGGTGCCGGAGCCTCAGCTGAGAGTGGTATCCCCACTTTCAGAGGCCCCGGTGGACTATGGACAATCTTTAGACCAGAGGATATAGCAACTCCAGAGGCTTTCTTCAGAGATCCTGAGAATGTGTGGAGATGGTACAAGTGGAGACTAGAGAAGTTATTCGAAGCAAAACCTAACCCAGGTCATTATGCGCTAGCTGAGATGGAGAGATTAAATATTTTGCGATGCGTAATTACACAGAATGTTGATGAGCTACATAGAGTTGCTGGTAGCAGGTGCTTAATTGAGCTTCACGGAAGTATTAGAAGAATGAGATGTGTATCTTGTGGATACACTGAGAGAATCGATGATTTATCTAGGTTAGAGACCCTGCCCCCCAAGTGCCCGAGATGCGGATCTATTATGAGACCAGATGTAGTATTATTCGGCGAGCCTATCCCAATGACTGAGTGGACAAGAGCTCTTTCAGAGACTTACAAGGCTAAAATAATGCTTGTTATAGGTACTAGCGGAAGTGTTTATCCAGCAGCTCTTCTACCTCACATAGCTAAGGAGAGAGGAAGCATCATTATAGAAATTAATCCTGAGGAGACTGAATTATCAGATATTGCTGATATAAAAATCAGAGCTAAATCTGGTGAAGCTCTGCCCAAGATCCTCGAGAGAATCAAAAAATTACTTTAATGAATCAGTATTCTTACTAAGGTGATTAATCACTAACTTCAATATCCATGAGTACTCTTAGTATTTGGCTGATTCGTGAGGTATTTATGTGAACTTGGGCAATAATTCTTGATAGGACACTCATAGCATCTTGGATTAATTGCTTTACAATATCTTCTGCCGAGAGCAATAATTAATCTATGAGCCTCCTCAGATTTCTCTGGGCCAAAGTATTTGAGGAGTGCTTGTGAGACTTCTCTATAATTTCTTCTCTTGGCAAGTCCCCATCTAATAGCTATTCTCATCGCATGTGTATCAACAGCGAAGACCGGTGCTTTTCTAACTACTGATAGAAATACATCAACAGTTTTTTCACCCACACCCTTTATCTCTAGTAGCTTCTCTCTAAGCCTCATCGGATCTTCTCTCAACAAATACTCCTCCCCACCTAAGTAATTAAGTGCCTCGGCCACTCTCTTTATAGTCTCAGCTTTTTGTCTCCATAAACCAGCTGGTTTAATAGCTTCTGAGATCTCGTCTACAGATGCTCTGAGAATATCATTTAGACCTACGCCAATTCTTTCTCTGAGTTGCTCAAAAGCTTTTATAGAGTTTCTATCATTAGTGTTCTGACTAAGTATTATACCCACAAGAACCGCGAAAGGGCTCTTGGCTCTATCCTCTGCTACGAGAACAACGTATTCGTCTCTTCTAATTCTCAGTGCACGAGATAGTATCTTTAGCAGTTCTTCTCCGGAGATCCTATTAGATATACTATCTAATTCCTCCATATTAGTCTAATCAGAAATGATTAATAGATGAAATATTATATTTTTTATCTAGCGAATTACTCGGGTAATAATTAGATATATTGAGGGTATGAGTAAACCAACGACCGAGTAGATTACATAAGTGGCGACCGCTGAAGTCAATGCAAGACTTCTCGTAGAGTAAAGAATCGCGAATACCACAACTAGAGAGGTCGCGAAGCCGATCATTCTCCTAGAGAATCTTCTCTCGACATTAACATAGTTTCTCCTCGTGAACACTAATAAATGCATTGAGGCTCCGAGAGATACAGCTGATAACTTGAGAACTGTGAGATCTCGTGTATATAGATACGAGAGCAATGAGAAGAGGATCGAGATAATTATTAGCGTGATATCTCTCGTGATAATACTCTTGATTCTTAGAACCGCGTAGTACATCGCAGAGACTAATACTAGCCCTATAAATACGCCACCAACAACATCATGAATATAGTGCACCCCCAGAAACACTCTTGAGTAAGACACTATAGCTATCAGGAAAACAGATAGTAGAAGTAGACAAGCACTCCTAGATAAAAGTGTTAGAGTCCCCCAGAAAACAGTCGTATTCTGAGCATGGCCACTAGGGAAACCATATCCCTCCGCAGGAACCTTTGGGTTAGGTGGTCTAGGCATCGCGAAAAATTCTTTGAGAAAACTATTTAAGGAACCACTTAGAACCAAGCTAAGAATCGTTGCGAACCCCACATATGGATTATAGAGATAGTATATGGCTAATCCAATTACTATATAGAATGCCTCGGTACCTAGGTCAGAGACTCTGAGCCACAGACCTATGTTAGTCTCCTCACTCAAATATCTAGAGACTATTAACGCAATACTTAAGAAAAGCATGATTATAAAGAAAGTAAGTATAATACAAAACCTTTCTCCACCAAAGATCTTCATGAGAACACCATATAATTGTAGATTCTTGTTAATAATTAAAAGTATAGACGCTGTCATAAAATTTTAGTTTAGGTGTGTTTTTGAGGATTTTAGCTATAGCGAATCCTGATCCTCGCGAGGGTGGAGGAGCTTATCGTACTCTTATTACTTTAAAGAGATTCTCTCAGAAAAATATAGAGATTTATCTAGTGGATCTTTCACCAAACCATGATTTTCTCTCATATAATCTGGATCTGAGCAATACTCATATTCTAGGTTCAGTGAATTTAATAAGTAATTATCATAGGAGAATTAATATCTTTAGGAAAAGTTTAAGATCTATTGATTTAATGATCAGGAGATCAAAAACTATCCCTAGGAAATTACTTGATGAAATAATAAAATTAAGAGGGAGAATAGATCTTGTATTATCTTTTCACGAGAGCCTGGAGGCATTAACTTTAGCACATGAATTCTCAGAGATACTCAGGGTGCCTAAGGCCGCTATTCTCAGACTCCCCCCTTTTTACGGAGATGATGTTAGAAGAAGAAATATTCTTTATTCAGCTGATATTTTTTACAAGAGCCTATACGGGGAAGTATATGGCTCAATTATTGCTCAGGGTTATAATCTTCTTAAGAAATTGATTTGGCAACGAAATAAGTCGCTTGCTAAAAAATATGATCTTTTGATCTCTGTATCCAAATCTATTCCTCAGGAAATGAATGTTTCATGGAACAATATTATTTCTATGGATCCTGGGACAGGGATTGATAAGAATGATTATGCTATAATAAACAGAGTTCTTAGAGAAGATATTAAGAGAGACAATATTATACTATATGCTTCACGAAGCGAACCTGAGAAAGGAGTTGTCGAAGCTATCCAAATATTCAAGAAATTATTAGGGGACTATAGAGACTTTAGGCTATACATAACCTCGCATGTGAAAGATTCTATCAGAAGCAGAATAGAGATATACGCCAGGAGACTCGGTTTAGAAAAGAAAATAGTTTTTACTGGCTACTTAAATAGATATGAGTTATTTAAGCTTATGAGGAGGAGTAGAGCACTTATATATCCTAGTCACGAAGACTCTTACTCAACAACTGTCTTAGAGTCCCTCTATCTTAAGCTTCCCGTTGTGGGCTACGAGATCCCTGCTCTTAAAATAAATTTCGTTGAGAAAGATGCCAAAGGAATTTATTTGGCGAAAGAATACGATATTGATACAGCTCATAAAATTCTTCTTGACATAATTTCACGGGAAATAGATACTGAGCCTCCAAAGACGGTCTTCTTAGAAGATATTATTGATGAACAAGTAATGATCCTGAGATCTTTTATTAGGAAATGATTAGAGATGATCACTCACATAATGTGAGTTAGATATTTAAAAAATTCTTCTACGGAACCTCAGGGTTTTGCTTGAGGAAAATAGCTGTTATTGGTCTTGGGAATATTGGTTTACCAAACGCTGTTTTTCTATCTGGCTATGTTGGGTACAAGGTAATTGGTATAGATATTGATCAAGAGAAGATTGATAGACTTAAACAAGGGAAGGTGGATGATTACATAAGTAATGAAGACGTTAAAAAATATTTCTATGAGGCTTATAAGAAAAACCTTCTGGAGCTCCATAGCGACTACTCCGTGATCAATGATAACTACGATATAGATTTCTATATAATACATGTAAATGCACCATTTTCTCCATTAGGTGCTCAGCAAGATCTCGCGGCTTTGTATAGCGCTCTTAACTCCATTATTAAGAATAATAGTGGCGATGAATCGTATAAGAAGATGAGAATTATGATAAGAACAACATTATTGCCAGGGACCATGAATATTATTAGCAGATATATTAAGAAGATCATGAGTCACAGAAACATTTCTCTGACATACGTGCCTGAATTCGCACGTGAACATAGTGTATTTAGTGACTTAATTACACCTCATAGAATAGTTATTGGTTGCGAAGACGAGATCTCCTGTTCAGAGAGTAGAGAATTCTTCGAGGAAATATATGTCAAAAAACTAGGTCAAGAGATCTCTATTCATGAAATGAGTTTTACCGAGGCTGAGTTAACTAAGTATCTCTCAAATATTTTCTTGGCACTGAAGATATCCTATGCCAACATGATCGCTGCCATATGCGAGAGATTAAAATGTGATTCATATAAAATAGCAGAAGCCCTTGGATCAGATCCTAGGATCGGGAGAAAATATCTTACTCCTGGACTAGGCTTCGGAGGACCCTGTTTACCTAGGGATCTCGCATCATTCATATTCTATTTAACTGAGTTAGACATGGATCAGAAATTAAAAAGAGAGATCCTTAGATTATACAGATCCATTTTCTCCATAAATAAGTGGTCAATAGATAGAGTAGTAGAGTTAGTGAGTAGCTTGGCAAGAAAAGATTTAATTGAGATATCAGTTATTGGAGTAGCTTACGCCCCTGGCTCAGATGATGTGAGAAACTCTCCATCTATAGAATTAATCAAGAAACTTCTTAGAAGAGGTTATTTAGTAAAGATCTTTGACCCAATTGAGAAAGCATTGATCAACGCAAAGAAGATCTTGGGAGACAGCGTCATGTATTGCAAGAGCCTTGAGGAATGCGCCGATGCAGATATCATGATAATAGCTACTGACCTAAGCAAATACGACATTAATAACCTAATTAATATATTTAGAAGTGTTAGAGATAGGATCGTAATAGATGCTAAGGGAAGTCTACATAAACTCAAGTCTCTACTCCAAAAAGAGAATATAAGAATCGCTACCATAGATGAGGATCTAGATAAAATCAGTGATCAGCAACCAAGCATATAATCTTATACATATCATTATTGCGACGACTAATTTTTAAGACTCGGTAGATTTCGAAGACTCTAATCGCAGAAGATATGAGAAGACTAACTAATTCGAATTATTAAAATTTCATCTAATATTCATATTCATTGGTGTTCTACTACGAAGAAATGTTTTGAGACCAGGCTTAATAGTTCTAATAAGATAAATTTATTTAAGATTCTTTCAGTCTATAATTTCGGGTTCTGGTTTAATGGATCAAAAGGAGTTTTATTTCTCAGGATCTATGACGAGAGATATATTTCACTAATAGACTTAGAAGGCAATGTCGTCGTATTTACCGATAGAGAC
>JBMFLZ010000042.1:0-7138 GCA_049970935.1 Sulfolobales archaeon
AGATCAAAATATTTTCTCAGAGTATCTGAACACGTATTCTCATTTATTTTATCGATCAATGGTCTCTTAAGCACTTTGAGAGACACTATTTTCTCAATAGGTAGCACAGCTCTTATCCCCGATATATCAAAAGATAACTCACTCATGTGACCAATTACGATCAATGATTTTTTAACGAAGAAACCAAGTACAGCTCCCGAGGCAATTCCCTCTTTAAGAACTGATCTTATTTGCTCCTCGAGTTCTTTACTTAAGAAGCCTATCTCCTTAGAGAATTTGTATGAGACTTCAAAAAATCTCTCTATAGAAACCTCATCTAAGAAATAATGGTACAACTTATCAAATAATTTAGCTAAATTATCTCCATATGTAGCTAACATAGTAGGTGTGTAGATTCTTCTAGGTAGAATAAGTACTGTGATCAGAATATCCTTATCAACATCTACATTAACTAGATCACCTACACAAGGTGGTCCAGGTCTTCTCCTGATCTCAATCCCGTATCCCATTAATTCTGAGATCACATCACCTAAACCAGTTCTTAGAGAGACTTCTAATTCATGACCTAGTAAACCTGCGAAAATAATTCTATTCGCGGGATCTTGAAGCAGTTTCCGGGAAATACTGTAACCTATAGCTATGGAGATATTCGCGCTCAGACCAGCTCCGGCTCCGAGAGGGATCTCCTGATACATCTCTATAGAATCTTGTAATCCATAGATCTCTCTAGCGATTCTCACATGATCTACATTATAACATGCCTCATTAATTTTTAGAGGGCATTCACCATTCTCCTTCAAAAGTATCTCTGTTAACGGCTCTAGAACTAGACCAATGCCTAAGCTACCTGTCTCTAAATAATTATCTCTATAAATTGGTTTCCACAAACCACTTATGTGAAGAGGTAGTCTCAGTTTCTCCAATAACTGATCCGACCAATATGATATAGAGATTATTTAGGGATATAAGCATATACTTCTCCATGGAGATTATTTACTTGGGATAGGAATGCTGGATCCTAAGCATCCCAGGTATCTCTCTATTCTATATAGAGAGAAAATTGTTGAGGCTATGGAAAATGGAATCGTTGTTCCACAGGGATTAATAGCTCACGGCAGAGGTGAATGTTTCGATTACTTAATTGGTGAATGCACAACAAATTTCGCTTATGAAGCGATTAAGGCAGCGGCGGCAGCACTTATACTCGCTAAACACCCAGTGATCTCGGTGAATGGGAACACAGCAGCTCTAGTAGCTAAGGAAATCGTTGAGTTAGCTAAAGAGGCTAATGCTTTAATAGAAGTTAATTTATTCTATAGAACAATTGAGAGATCACGAAAAATTGCTGAGGTTCTCAAGAGCGTTGGTGCTGAAAAAGTGCTCGGTTTAGAAGATGCTACAGAAACTATTCCAGAGATACATAGTGAGCGTAGGAGAGTGAGTCCAGAGGGCATATTGATAGCAGACGTGGTTTTCGTCCCGCTTGAAGATGGTGATAGAACTGAGGCTCTCAGAAGACTAGGGAAAACAGTTATTGCTGTAGATCTTAATCCACTCTCGAGAACAGCCAGGGCAGCCACAATAACAATTGTTGATAATATAGTCAGAGCAGTGCCTCTATTAGTAAAGGAAGTGAAAAAACTTAGATCTCTAGAGAACTCTAAGGAGAGGGCGGAGGAGATTTTGAAAGCATATGATAACAACAAGATCTTGTCAAAAGCACTACTACATATCCGAGAAAGACTTGAGATAATAGCTAGAGGAGGAAATGAAAAAATAAATTGTATTGAGCAAAATCAGTAATGGCAATCAAAATAAGAACTATAGCTATGGTGGTAGTATAAGCACTGATGAAGTATCTAGATACACAAGATTCTATAGACACATAATTGATAAAATAACTTCTCAGTATCCAGCAGAGAAAAAAAGTATCTCAACGCTACTAAGAGAAGAATTCCCATCTATAAAACTAAGAGATGGTTCAGTTCACATGTTTTCACGAGAGGATCTAAGAAACTTCCTTGAGGTAGTAGATAACGAGTTAAGTAATAAATCTGTATTGCCTATAGTTGTTGGTAAGATATCAGGAACCTCACTCTATAAGATAGTTGATTGCAATAAAGACTACGTGGATCTTCTGAGAAAATTAGTTGAGAAAAAAATTATTGCAGAAGACACAATCGAGATAAATGAGTGTTTACTGCGATATGACGCAATTAAGACTCTTTTGAAAAAATTTTATAGTTTAATAATATTAACCATTATACAAGATTCATATAGTGGTTGGGATATAAGTAGTGAAAGAGAAGCTTTATAGAGATGCTATAGAAAACAATGATCCAAATGAGAATGAGCTTAGGATCTCTGAGATAAAGAATATTCTAGAGAGAAAAGGTTATAGTGTTGTTGTTCTGAAATATCCTTCTCATAGAAGATCTGTTGATATAGTTGTTAATAAAAAAGCTCTTATTAAGATCTCTAGAGACTCACGTAATATAAGAGACGAGGAGTATCATGATCTATTAGCTAGTGGGGCTCTACTAGGTCTATCTTCATTAGTTGTCTCCGAGAAGATTGAGGGTGAGAGTGTTGAGCCTGGTATAGTGTATGAGAAGAAAGGTGTCTCGGTAATTGATAAAGAAACTTTCTTAAGATACATAAGTGGTGAGAAGATCTTTATATATCAGTGGAAAGGATCTTTCTACGTCAAGATCAACAGTGAGAGACTAAGAAGAGAGCGAGAGAGAAGAGGTATGAGCATAGGTGAAGTAGCAGAAAGAATCGGTGTTAGTAGAAAGACAGTATACGAATACGAGAGAGGTACTATGGATCCTGAGATAGATCATGCCGAGAAATTAATTGAGATCCTGGGAGAAGAAATTGTTGGTGAAATAGATCTCTTAACAGAGAAATTGTATAATATAGATAGAGAGAAACTACTAAGGAGATTAATGGTGATATCATCTCAAGAAGATAAGATAGTTAAGAGAATAGTTGAGAAAGGAGCAAACGCTATTAAGACACATAGAACAGCACCTGACATAATTGGTGTCTTCAGAAATAATTTTTTCACTATAACAAAAATCTCTGCAGAAATAAGTAGCGCGGAGATACGAAGAAAAATCTCTGATGCTCTAAAATTCTCTAAATACACTGGTTGTAAGCCTTATATAGTGTCGGATAGTCAGGGAAGTATTAATGTGGATGAGATCGATAAGATTCCTGAGGCGGAGATCATTGATATAAGAAATATAGAGAAACATATATTATCAGATCTATCGAAATAAGTTTTCTCAAGGGTCTCTTATGAAAATATTTATCTCAGGTAGACCAGGGATCGGGAAAACTACAGTTTTTATGAGAACAATAGAGTTGTTAAGGAGAGAAAATATTGATGTAATTGGTTTCTATTGTCCAGAGGTTAGGGAGAGAGGTGTGAGAATAGGTTTTAAAATAATAGATCTGATTGATAAAGAAGAGAGATGGCTGGCTCTTGTAAGAGATCTCAAAAAAGGGTCTTGTGAAAAAACTGTTGGAAGATACTGCTTAGTTGAGGAAGAGGCTTCTCAAATAGCTAAGAAATTAATGAGTAGAATAGATAAAGCTTCTCTAATCGCTATTGATGAGGTAGGTCCTATGGAACTTAAGATAGAGAATTTAAGAAGATTCATTGAGTACTCTTTATCTCTCGAGAAACCAGGTCTTTATGTTGTTCATGAGAGAATAGTTCATGAATTAGCTAGGAGACATGGAGTGAGTGATGTGTATATAATTAATGAGTTTAATAGATCATATATTGCGGAGGAGATATACAGGAAAATAATGATGTATATTAGGAAACTATGATGCTAATCAACAATACGTGCCCAGAATGGGCGGAGATTGTTAAAGAGGGATTAGCTAAGATCTGTGCTCCTAAAAAAGATCTTTTCTTAAGAAAAGATGGTGTCTACGAGCCTGCTTGGGCACCAGTATTCTATAATCCTATTATGTCAATGAATAGAGACTTCACAATATTAGCAATAAATATTTTATCAAGAACTCATAGTATTAAGAGTGCATCAGATCTTATGGCCGCGACTGGTGTAAGAGGAATCAGAATAGCTCTCGAATGCTCCTCCGTAGACGAGATCTATATGAATGACATAGATCCTAGGGCATGTAGAATTATAGAGGGTAATGCAAAGATCAATAATGTGCTTAGTAGAATAAGACTATATTGTGAGGATTTTCATGTGTTATCAAGATCCTTGGTTAAGTCAGGTGTTAAAATAGACTTTAATGATATAGACCCCTACGGATCTCCTGCTCCATATGTTTCATCAGCTATCGATTTAACTAAGAGAAATGGATTCATTAGTTTCACAGCGACTGACTTAGGGTCTTTAGCAGGCACGTATCCTCATAAAACCTTGAAGAGATACGGATCATATGTGGTCAAGACAGATTTCAGTAGAGAAATTGGATTAAGAGTCTTGCTAGGGCACATCGCGAGAGTATCAGCTGAAAAGAATTATGGTATAAGACCTTTGATCTCATATTACGCTGATCACTATTATAAAACTATTATAACAATAAACAGAGGTTCTATGAATGCTATAAATTCACTTAAGAAAATAGGTTTCTACAAATACTGCGAGAAGTGTGGTTATCGAGAAGCAGTATTCTACGAGGAGTTCATAGGTGCGGGCCACAGCAGTACTTGCCCAATATGTGGTTCTAAAATGATCTCTGTGGGCCCGCTATGGCTAGGTGAGTTATGGGATAAAGAGTTTATACATAGATCTATTGAATCCGTAGATTCGATGAATACTCTTGAGAATAGGGAGAGAGTAAAGAATATTCTAGCAAGGATCCTTAATGAGGCTGATGTAGATATCCCCTACTATTACTCAATAGATTACGTAGCCTCACGCTCGAGACTTCGATCACCGCCACTAAAGAGATTAATTGAGTGTCTAAGCTCGGCTGGGTATATTGCTAGAAGAACTCATCTAGATCCTAAGGGTGTGAGAACAAACGCTGGGTACAGAGATCTTGTTGAGTGTATAAAGATCTCTTCTCAGAATTAAACTATACTCTGTAGCCCTTTTTCTCAAATGTTAATTCTTTGAAGACAAGACCCTTCTCCTCGGCATATCTCCAGACCTCATACAGTTCCTCTTTAGTTGGTCTTCGAGCAATATCTATCGCATCTTTACTGAAAAGCTTAGAGGTGGGATCTGCTTGATACTCGGGTCGATACTGATCCATTAGATTAACAGGTGTTCCGGGGATATTCTTCGCTATCCAATCAATAATAGGCTTAGAGCAGCACTCAACGTGATTAGGCAATATGAGGTGTCTAATAACAATATTCTCACCCCAGTCATATAATGTTTTTAGAACCTCGGTTGTTGTTTCCCAGTACCAAGGTGTTCTCGAGAGTCTGATCGAGCATTTTCCTGGGCCGTATTTGAAGTCTGGGAGCCAAATATCTATGAGAGGTCTCAGAATAATCAGTGATTCTCTGCTGAGAAAAGAATTAGTATTGAAGAGCATCGGGACATTAAATTCTCCATAGTAATCAGCGTATCTACGATCATATGGGTATATAAAGAAATCATGTTTAACACTAAGTATCACATCTAGATCTCTTTCATCAGGTCTTAGTCTAAATCCTTCGTAGGCTAAGTGCCATATAGCTGTTACAATACTATGTAGATGTGGTGTAGGTTCTCCACCAACCCAATTAATATTATGAACCCCCTCTAATCTGAGAATATAAGCCATTTGAGCTAGTTGTCTTGGTGTGACTGGGACCCCGTTGAATCTATCTTTTGAAATATCTGCGTTTTGACAAAAGAGACATCTCATATTACATGAGGTGAAGAATATTGTTCCTGAACCATGTGTTCCTCTGAAAACCAGCTCCTCACCCAGGTGATGGAAATATGATGATACTCTAGACTCAGTTGTTAACATACATGCTCCCAGTCTCTTACCCTCGACTCTATCAACTCCACATCTCCATCTGCAAAAAACACATTTTCTAACTATCTTCCAAACAAGATCTTTGGCGAGATCTAGTAGACTATACTTAGGCACCTCCAACTTAGATATTGCTAAACCATTGTTCTCAATATCTCTCTTTAGTCTCAGGAAATCCTCTGTAGCTTTCTCATAGATCCTTAGACCCTCCTCAACACTAAACTCAGAGTTTTTATCAAGTGGCACAGGTGTTCTCTTAGCAATAAGATACTTGGCTGGTAATTCATTCACTGATACTCTCAGATACCACGATAATTTATCTCCTAAACTCTTCCATATCCAGAGATTCTTAAATTCTCTATATACACTCATTCTACATAAAAATAATGTGTTAGTAAAGAAATAAATATGGAGCACTATCTTGAGAATACCATCAGTATCTGAGATCGAGGAGTTAAAGAAATTATTTCTTAATGAGGGTGTTAAGAGAATTGCTCTTAGGAAAAACGATGATTGCTACATAGGATACCTCGAATACGGAGACAAGATTTATGAAATAGTTTTTTCAAAAGGTGATTTTAGCAACAACTACGTAATTAAGCTTATCTATAAATCATCAGATATCTTATCTTGTGAATACATGCTTTATAATCCATATGGTTTATTTGTCTTCTCAGAAGATCTAAGGGACCTTGTCATTAGAGCAGTTAAGAAACTTAAGATTATTGAGAACTTCAAGATATAGTCTCGTGAAATTCTCTATAGATCCTCTCTAACTCCATCTTCCACTTATATAATTCCTCTGGTTTATCTGGGTATCTCCTATACAGCTCACGGATCTTATCCATGTAATGAGCCACCTGAGCTAATTTATATAAGAGACTTGGTCTGCCTAAACCCGCTAATACTCTCTCAAGTTTATCAAACACGCTTCTCCTAATAACCCCGTAGGAACTTGTTTCGTAGAGATCTGATTCTCTCATAATTCTTTTTCTCAATCCATACTCAATATCATCGTCAGAGAGTTTCTGGAGAAATATTCTGAATAAATCAAGTGAGGCTTGTTTAGCACCATACAACTCATGATAGATCCTATTAACACTCCATAGACCTCTAGCACTAAAATCATTCTCCTCATAAGCCTTAGTAATAGCTAATGTAGCCGCTT
>JBMFLZ010000042.1:7236-9451 GCA_049970935.1 Sulfolobales archaeon
TTAGCCGCTAGCATAGCTGAGCCCTTTCCCCCACCATGAACAGGATTAACTGTGAATGCCGCATCTCCGATAGCAATAATCCCATTCCAAGCCATTGTTAGAAGAGGTCTTCTCGTAGGGACCAGAGCTCCGCCAGCCTCTATTATAGTTGAGTCTCGGTATTGCTCCCGTGTTAATACGAATTTATACAAGTAGTCTCTTGGGTGCCCATAGCCCATGCCCCCTTGTATGCCTAAGCCTATGTTTGTCACATTCACATATTTGCTCTTGGGAAAATCCCACCAGTAGCCTCCTGGAGCATATTTGTTATTAACATATATTCGTATATACTCTGGGTCCTCAATATCTTTCTTTAATCTTCTAATCTCTCTATACGCTATGCTAGTGTCTCTTGGATCAAGTGATTCTACTATGGGCCACTCCTTAGGTAGTCTCTGGAGAATACTTCTACTATTCCCAGAGGCATCGATAACTACATTAGATCTGAACTCTAAGTGAGTCCCTTTTCTAATAGCTTTAACACCTTTAACGAAACCATTCTCAATTATGGCCTCGGAGACATTTACCTCGTCTAGATATTCAGTACCCTTATTCATTGCATCATTTATTAGTCTCTGAGTAAATCTCACTCTATTGATTTCGTAGCCCTCACCCTCGATCTTTAAAACAACTTCCTCGGATGGACTATAGAGATAAATCCCCCTAACGTAGCCATCTAACTCCTCATTAGATGGTGGTTTAATACCTACTTCATCAAAATGATGCTTTCCTATAGCATCTCCACAAGGCTTATCACCAGCTCTCGCAAAAGGTTTTGAGTCAAGTAGAAGAACCCTGAATCCTTTACTCGATAAAAGATAGGCAGCGGAGGACCCCGCCACTCCAGCCCCGACTATAATAACATCGTATTTTCTCTCTGCTGAGAAACTCATTCTCTGGAACCCTTTCAATCTTGGTTAAATTCACTAATATATTTAAGGCTCCTGTAGTTGGTGAAACTTATATTTTCTTAATTCAATATATTGCTTCTGAGGAGGGAGAAGAAGTCGATCTAATTAATCAGTTACGGGTCTACCACACACTCTTAATATTTACCTTATCAGTTGCTGTAGTTATTCTCATGATCCTGAGGAAAATAGATATTTCAATAGCCTTTGGATCGGGATTAGCGATATTTCTTATACTAAACTTCTACAATGATCTAAATAAACTAGCAGATGTCTTGCTTGATTCGTTTAATGTATCAGTAGCATATACTTTGGTAGCACTTATTCAAGCAATGTTTCTAGCAGATCTATATAGAGAAACGGGCATAGCTGAGAAAATGATTAATGGATTAAGATGCTTAGGTAGAATATTCGCGGGTGTAGCAACGCCAGCTCTAATAGGATTGCTCCCAATGCCCGGTGGAGCATATGTCTCGGCTGTGCTAGCGGATCCTGTCTACAAAGATCTTAGATTGAATTCAGAGGCTAAAACATATGTGAATTATTGGTTTAGACATATATGGATCCCTATATGGCCACTTTATCAAAATATTATCATAGCCTCAGCTATACTTGGTTTGTCTGTGGGGGACATCATAGAGATTAATTGGAGAATAACTCTCTCAAGCATAATTGTTGGTCTCGTAATACTACTCTTCGTATTTAAAAAGTCGCAGGCTCCCATACAGAGTGAGAGCAATAGGAATTGTAGCGTGATCAACATATATCATATATGGCCTCTAGTCCTAATAGCGTTACTAACTCTTGTAATAAGGATCTCACTACCACTTTCTCTTTTAATAACGATTCTTTTATTTTATCTTTTATATAGACCAAGTAAAGAAGCGATTCATAGAGCACTCAAGTACTCACTCAATATCTCAATAATAATATTGATAATAGAGATCTTCATATATAGCTCCGCAATAAAATACACAGATCTAGCTAATGAATTAAATAACTTCTTCGCGGGTAATATAGCGATAGGTGTATTCATGATCCCATTTATAATAGGTTTTGCAACATCAGCGGAATTCGCCTACGTCGCATTATCTTTCCCACCATTTCTCGACGTATTCTCGAGAAACCTGGCTCTACTAGCAATAGCATTCGCAGGAGGCTACATGGGTGTTATGATGAGTCCCTCACACGCTTGCTTAATTCTATCAGTAAAGTACTATAAAGCTGATCTCGTGAAAACTTATAGATACATACTACCATCAGTAGCA
>JBMFLZ010000043.1:0-8870 GCA_049970935.1 Sulfolobales archaeon
GTGATATCGCGACATATAGTCTTAATTTATTGAGTTCATTAAGAATAATTCTCCGATCAAAATCTTCAAAAATTTTTCTCCTCCTTAATCTCGCTAATCTCATAATTCAAAGATCTAATTAAATTAATTATTTTATTTCGTGAGATCCCCAGAGGATTATATGTTATTTTAACGAATTTATTCAGATGACTCGCATAGATCTCTATTACTCCCCCAGATCCTCTAAAGACTTAATTAATAATCTCTCGTTATCATAAGTATTCATGTTTTTGATGTATAGATCGATTTCTTCTTTATACACGTCGTAGCCAGCTCTTCTAATAGCCTTAACAATATCTCTAGGCTTAACCCTAGAGGGGTCATATCTCACTCTCGCCTCATTAAAGGCTAAACTAATCTCAGCTTCAACACCTATCTTAGAAAGACTTCTCTGAATAGAGATTGTGCATGCGGCACAATGCATCCCAATGACTCTATAGATCTCTTCTCTCAATTTATCTCCTCGCATAATCTAAGAAGATATTTACTAATGACCATGATCCTCATGAGACGAAGGCATTCCCCTGGGTCCATGAGTTAAGTAGTACTCAGGGTTTCTCTCAAATTCTTTTTTGCACATCGCTGAGCAAAAGTAATATATTTTGCCCCTATACACGGTCTTATACGGTGTTTTCGAGGGATCAACAGTCATGCCGCAGACAGGATCTATCTCCATAGAATATGTCTGCGTCCCTAACAATACTTGATTAAGTAAATTAATAGTTGATAGGTAATTGTAAAATGAGGTGTTCTTAAATAAAGAAGATCCTTGTTGTTGGTGATAGTCATATTCGTGAGAGAGCTGATGAGATCCCTAGAGAATTCTATGAGTATTTCTCTAGCAATTCCTACGATATAGTTATTCACACCGGTGATTTAGTTGATCCTGATGTAATAGATCTTTTCAAGAACTTTGGCAAAGAATTCTACGTTGTTGAAGGAAATATGGATTACCTTAATCTCCCTGATCACCATATTTTAGGTATCTATGGAATTAGAATTGGCATAGTTCATGGCCATCAAGTGAGACCCAGAGGAGACTTGAATAAATTAACTAAGTTAGGAAGAGAATTAGGGGTAATAATACTCATAAGTGGACATACACATAGTCCATTTATAGAATTTAGTGGAGATATTCTCCACGTGAACCCAGGATCGGTTACTGGTGTGTGGGGTGGTGGAGGAGGATCTATGATACCTTCATTCGCAGAATTAGAGATCTTTGAAGACAGTAGATTAATAGCTACATTATATGAGCTGAGGAGAGGAGAAGTAATGAAATTAAAGAGAATTGAGCATAGATTCTGAGAAGATCATCTTAATCCGGCTTCCTTAAGCAACTTACTATTTATTATATCGGGAGTGATGATATAAATCAATCTACCAGCACCTATCTTCAACTCATCTAATTCTAATCCAGCCGCAGATCCTGATTTTAATCTTATTTTACCACCACCGATTATTTGTGATAAGAGTTCTTCTATAGATGGTGCATGACCAACTAAGACCGTGTTATCAACTAGACTCAGTCTCGAGATTACTTCAAGAGATAATTTATCAGGTCTCAAATATTCAGATACCTCATACTCAACCCCATAGATCGAGGATATTATCTGAGCTGTCTCAACAGCTCTTCTCAGAGGTGATGAATAGATCCTCGAAGGAGTCCATGGAAGTAATTTAGCTACTAACTCAACATCTCTTCTCCCTTTATCTGTCAAAGCTCTATCCTCATCTCTTTGATCGGGTTTCTTCTCTTCTGCTTCACCATGTCTGAATAATATTAGTCTCACATAGATCACCATTTAATATATTGTGTTAATGAAATAAACAGTTTTCTTCTCTGCTAATATACTCAATGTTAATGGGAGAAATTATTGAGCCGTAGCAGCTTCGTCAGGATCATTGGTATCAATCTACGAGAGAGTCATATTAAGAAACTCTCAGATCTCTTAATTCATCTTCTTGAAGAATTCGATGAAATACTGATCCCCCTACCGAATTCCTTATGCAGAGATCTTATTGAGAGATCTCTTGGCAACGAAAATTATGATCCCTTGTTAGCCCTAAGGTACTTAAATACTTCTCTTGAGAGATTATGGAGACCTGTTATAGAAAGAATCTTTCATTTACCCAAGACACCTCTCTTCTGGGGCAAAGCTGTTTATTGCTACCATAGAGATGATTATATTAAGTCTCTAGAGGAGACAGGTTTAGAGATCTCTAGACTACTTATTTTAGCTAATGTATACAATAAAATAGATCTTGACTCATGGGTCAGTGTGTATAAGAAGAGTATTAATAAGAGATTCATTACAGAGTTAATGAATCAAGTATCTAGAGAAAGAGTAGCGATTATAGTTAGTGGATATATTGAGTACGAGCTTGCACAAATATCAATAGGGAGTGCCTACGTTGAGAAGTGCGTGATTAATGAATTAATTCCTACTCCACAAGATGTAATGATGCTATATTTACTCAGGGACATATATGATAAAGATACTCTACTAAAGATCGTGAATTGGATCATTAGATACTTCAATAAAATAATTTTATCTGAGACATTTGATGATGTATACAACTATTTATCCGGTGATGAATACAGATCTTTTCTAAACGAAATAGGGGTTAAGCCAATAGATCATTTATGCAAAGACCAGATCTCTACAAACTACTCTTATTAATAATTCTGTACTTACGAGGCACATAGATTCTGTACACATATTCTTTCCCTGAGAAAACACTTTTAGCTACATCAACATAACCCTCTAATACCTCAATGAAACACTTCATATATGGAGCATCTAGAACAAGTGTATGATATTCACCGCCTTCTCCCAATGGATCCGCTCCCCTCATAACTAATTCACTGAATAACTCATGATCAATTATTTTACCCAGGTAATTTCTATATGGCTCCACATCTAGTGTTCTTATAATCATACTCTTCACACCTAAGCTAATGAATTTATTTATTAAATAATCTCGGTGCAAACCAAATACGGGGTAGATCGGTACTAATCCTACTTCTTCTGCTACTCTAGTACCCCATTTCCTGTGATCTTCTATATATAAATCTCCGTACACTATCCCTTCCACACCCAGAGATCTTAGTTGCCTCAGTATATTCTTAAGATCTTTTTCGTAGCTTCCCCATGTTGTTCTTGCAATAAATAACTTCATACCCAGACACTGCGTTGCTTGCGCATATATCAGTTCCTCTGGTCCATGATAAAATGATTTATCTTCAATAAACATGTGTACAGCGTATCTAACATCATGTCCTTGTTCCCTAGCGAAGTGATAAGCCAGGTAGCTGTCTTTACCACCGCTCCAGGAGATGGCTAGTATCATTACTCCTGCACCGGTACTGTGTAATATCTTATTCTACCATCTAAATATCTTCTTATAATATCTCTCGCAGCCTCCTCAATAATTGGCTCCTGATCTTTTTCATAGAACCATCCTCGATAAATTGCGTATTTCCTGAGGATCTCTATAGGATCCTCTGGACATCTAATTCCCAAACCCTCATCTAAGAAACTTGGATTCAGTTTCTGCACTCTCTTGATTATCTCAACCGCGATCTTAACCGGGTTCTTGAGTTTCTCAGGCGGCTTAGTTCTAATGATTCTCTCGAGAGGATCCTTCTCAATAAATAGTACTCCTGGTGTATCTATGATATATAGATGAGGATTTATCTTGTAGATCTGCGTAAATCTCGTGTAGCCCGGTGTCCCGGGGTATCTACTTGTTGGTGCAGAACTCTTCTTTTTTAATAGATTAATTAGTGTTGATTTACCGACCTTAGGTGCTCCAAAGACAGCTGCGTATGTTTTTCCTTCTTTAATGCTACTAAGAGTCTTTCTGAAGCCTCCTAAGTCTCCGTAGAGAATACTTGTTGCGTAAGTCTCTATATTCTTGGATCTGTAGTAGCGAAGCCATTTCTCAACGATTTCTCTAGGAACAAGATCTTTTTTATTCAGTAGGAGAATTAATCTCTTTGAATTAGCAATAGCTACATTCTCCAGAAACCTGCTTCTGAGGATCTCAGGTATTCTCGCATCAACAATTTCTATTACTAAATCCGCGTTAGCAACGAGACTAATAATCTCTCTCTTAGTGAGAAGTCTAATCTCTTCTCTCTCACTATATAGTGGTGGCATTACATTCCTCTAAGTAATTATTTTGATAGGAGTTTCTTAAGAAACTCAACAGCTTCCTCATATCTGATCTCGTGTCTCTCCTCAGTTAATGTGTCGTATACTACCACTTTTCTCTCGGAGACCTCTTTGTCGCCAACAAAAATGATTACTCTAGCACCCATTTTTCTCGCATATTCTCTTTGTTTAGTAATACTTCTCCTCATGAGATCAACCGCTACACTAAAACCCTTCTCTCTCAGCTCTCTAGCCAAGTCATATGCGTAGGATATAACTGGTTTATCTCTCTTCACGGTTGCTATAAAGATCTCTAAGTAGCTTCTTTTATCAAGTTTGAATAATCCAAGCTCTAATCCAGCATCAATTAATCTCTCTACTCCTATAGATCCTCCTGTAGCCGGTATCTTTTCTCCAGCGAATAATTGTATCAAATCATCGTATCTCCCACCACCCGCTAATGAACCGATCCTTGGTCTCTCAATGACCACCTCGAAGATTGGTCCCGTGTAATAATCCAAGCCTCTTACTAGAGACATATCGAATACTAGATTTATTTTCTGAGGAAGATACTGAAGTATCTCGAGAATAAATCTGGATCCTTCTTCAACATCTTTATTATCCTTATATCTATCAATTAATTTACTGAGTACCTCACTTGGTTCTCCTCTATAATCTATTAACTTAGTGACTTTCCCGATAACCTCTTGGGAGATCCCGATCTTTCTTAATTCATTGATCACGCCTTCTAAACCGATTTTATCTAATTTATCTATTGCTCTATAGATCGGTAAAGGATTATCTACTCCCAGCTCCTTCTCAAATAATCCTCTGAGGATCCTGCGATCATTAATTAAGATCTTTATATCCTCAAAATTGAACTCTCTAAAAACTCTCCATATGATCTCTATGATCTCTGCATCCGCCTCCGGATAAGATGATCCTACTATATCAACATCACATTGATAAAATTCTCTGTATCTCCCTCTCTGAGGCTCCTCATGTCTCCACACAGGAGCGATATGATATCTCTTGAAGGGCAATGGGATATGTCTATTCATAGCAATGAAACGAGCCATTGGGACTGTTAGATCGTATCTAAGAGCATACCATCTCTCGCTCCAAGGATCCTTGAATTTCCACATTAACTTGTTCTCAGCCTCCTCACCATATTTCCCTGCTAAAGTCTCTAGATACTCTATAACTGGTGTATCAATAGGATCAAATCCGTATCTCCTGAAGATATTCTCTATGGTGGAGAAAATCTTCTTCCTAAGAATCATTATCTCAGGTGGGAAGTCTCTGAATCCTCTGGGTACACCTAAACTACTCAAATCTAATCACTACACTAGTTAATTATATGAGACCTCAGCTAAAAACCATTACATCACATCATAATATCATTTGATTATTTCTATTGATAATAACTTCCTCAGATCAAGAGATCTAGCTATATCCTCAGGAGATCTTAGCATGGTTAATGGAATATCCATGTCCCTAGCTTTTTCAATGAGCTCTGCACAAGATTCGTGAGACAATTCTTTCCCAATCTCAACTACAGCCTCGGGATCAAATATTTTATCTCTGAGATCAGGTCTACCCAAAAGATCGCAGAACCTATCCCAGAATTTCTTCTCTACAGCTCCCAGAGCAATAAATCCATCAGCACATTTATACACGTTATAAAATGGGTAGCGACCTGTTAGCAATGGCTCGCGACCCTCAATTAATTGCGCATAATTAAGTAGATTAAGTATATAAGCTACTCGCTCCATAGAGACCTCAATATACCCAGTACGATTAGTAGCTAGAGAAACAGCTACGGCAAAAGCCGCTAAGAAGCCTGTTGCTACATCAATACACTGGGGTATTGGGGGCTTGTCTCTTAGGTGCCCGGCTAATGCAGCGAAATTAATATCGTGACCAGGAGCATCAGAATTCTCATAGCCTCTGATCATGACATAAATAATATCTGGGTTCACTTCACTAACTCTCTTATAGGATGCACCGAGTTTATTAAGTGTTGTTTGTCTAAAGCTGGTGACTAGAGCATTTGAGTCTTTCACAATTTCATAGAATTTTTGTTTATCATCATCTCTCTTAAGATCGAGATAAATAATTCTCTTACCCTCATTTAGAAGATCATATAGTGTTGGAATAAGTGATCTCATGGGATCACCCTCAGGAGGCTCAATCTTTAGAACCTCAAAACCCCAATTAATTAGTAATCGACCGGTTAAGGGACCTGGGTATAGAGAGGTTAACTCCACTACTTTATAACCACTAAATCTTCTCGTAGTAGATGATCCACTCATTATTTTCACCATGACACAAGTATATCATGAGCTGATTTATTCAATTAATTAATTTCTGAGGAATCCACGATATTCTTAAACCATAGTTTATATTATCCCTTAGATTCTAAATGATTATGAGCGAGATCTCTGTAGAGGCAGTATGTATGCCATTCACTACATATCATCTAGCCTCTGGATTATTGATTGGATTAGTACTTAGAAAATGGATTCATTTACCAACATTTCTAGTAACAACAACTTTATTAGTTGATCTGGGGTCAGGTCTTCTGATATTGAGTAGAGTAGATACTAGACCACATGGATTAACACATAATTTCTTCATGGCGGCTCCTCTCGGTCTTCTCTCGGCATTAACTATTTATCTCCTCGATAAGTACTTTAATATACACAAGATCTTTTATAAAGTCTTTTACTTAGCTGAGCACAGCGAGAGTCTCCTAAAATATGTTTCCGGAGGGGTTATTGGTTGGTTTCTTCATCTCTTTCTAGATGCTCCATTATATAATGATATGAGACCTTTCGAGCCTCTTGTCTCTAGCATGAATCCACTTTATTTACCTGATACTCAGATGCTGTGGATAGTATATGACTTAATTCTGTATAGTGGATTATTGGCTTACTCTACTTATTTCTACCTCAGGTCCAAAGATGTGTTTGGGGGATCACTAGCTAGATTCCAGCTAGGGATCCTAGCTATCTTAATGGCAATATCACTGGCTCCCATAGCAATTGATATCGAGTTACTCTTCAGAGACGAAGAAGCCTTTATACCTCTAGGAGTCGCGGTGAGCGGATTACTTCTCATCACAATCTCACTCAGAGAAATGAGGTTAATAAGCAACGTGCGGGCGACACTAATACTTTTAATAACGATCATACTGATAATTATTGCATTCAGTAACATGAGAGATCTCTTATTATCATCAACAGTTATTGCAGCAATATACTTTGGGGCGGCTCCGGTAATAGTGTTGCTGAGAAAACCACTAACTCAGATAAGTATCGAGGTAAATAAAAGATCTGTCAAAGCCGTAGATCTGTTGTTAATCGGGTGGCTAAGCACACTGTTAATCGTAGGTATTCCTGTATTTATTGCAAGCTTAGTTATTTTAATAATAAAGTCAAGAGATCTAACTAAGGTAAGTTCTTTACCCTGATTCATAAAGTCTAGGAGTAATGCGATACTCAATACTTTCATATCTCGATTCTCTGGTCCAAACATAGGTCTTTCTCAACATATTTAGCAAGAAGTGATCATGTCCTTATTTTCCAGATAGTGCCATAGAGAGTCTCGTATGTCTCTAATGTACTCTGCGATTAAATGTCTTGTCTCTCAAAGTAGGAACAAGTCTATACCACCAGGAGGCGGGGAATCCCCAGCCTTCATAGAGTGAAGGAGATCAGCGACATATTGTGGTGAATACTTGTACCGACACAGTTATTTTAGTATTCTCCTACGATCCATATGTTATTCACATGATCTCTATAATTACTCATCAAGAAAACTTTTCGCACCTAGAGAAATAAGTAGATACGTGGACAGCTGTTTATATTCACTATTTCTCTGAAAATATGTCTATGCAATATGTTGTGTAACGTGTATAGTCTTATCTGGTAGACCAGCCTCTTTAAATACTTTTGCTCCACTAATACGACTCTCGTATTTTCCGAAGTGTATTTCACCACGATTTCGTTTCTAGCAACATCAAATTCCTCAGAATCTTTCTGATCACGATTGAAAGAAAATATATGATCATCATAATCTACTGATAATTATTTAATTAGATAATAGAAATCATCAGGTCCATCATTAACCACAACTGCAATTCTGCAGAGTTTAGCGGTGAAGGGTATTTGCATAATTATATTAGCACACCTCTAATTCTACTTCGGAGAAGATTATTAAAATAAAGATTAGGAATATATCAGCTCTGTGACGTCATTGAATCTTCTCTTCTATCAATTTATTTCTCTTCTTTATTTTTCTTCTCCTCTTCTTTTCTCTTCTCTTCTTTCTCTCTCATTTTTCTCAGTGCGTATCCAACCATTATTGATGCGTATATATGTAGTTTCCATGCCTCCGGTCTATCCCCGTACTCATCAGTTACTTTCCTGGCTAACTCTCTTAATTCAAGTGCCTCCTCGAGACTCAACTCATCTTTGTCTAATAATTCTTTGATTCTCATCCACTCCTCCTTAGTTATCGGGTTCATAGTGGCTAATTTAATTATTCTCGAGGCCTCATTCTTGAGCATAGAAGCCTCCAGAGGCTTCAGAAGATTCTGAGCAGATAAGTATTCCACAAAGAATTCTTGATAAGATCTATAGGCCTCAGCTAATCTAGAGACCCTAT
>JBMFLZ010000044.1:0-8340 GCA_049970935.1 Sulfolobales archaeon
CTCGCAATCTAAGGACCCTAAATCATAGAGTCTTCTCTGAATATATCAAGATCTTTACCTCATAATGTACACAAAAAAGTCTTAGTTTTAAGACACATTCGTTATGTACCGCTCTTGTAAATTGTGTAGGGGTTCAGAAGGTTATTGGCACATATCCTTTGTCTAGGAAATACGATATTCTTGCTCCTGCTGGAGCCAGATTCAATCCTTGCTCCTCTAGGCTCTTATTAATTCCTAGACTCTTAGCCACATTTACACATGCTGAATCAACGACCCCTCTCCTCCTGAGCTCATTTAACATATTCTTTAACTCCCCCTCGTATGTCAAGATCCTTTTTTGACTTGGGCCAAAAAAGACCATTTTTATATCCTCGAATCTCTCATTTAGAAGCGAGTTATACGCAAATCAAACAGCTAGATCAGCTTTGTTTTCTCCTGAGACCACGATTAATAAAACCTTTGCTAAGTAACTCGCCTCTCAGTGAAATAGTGTATTGAATTTAATATATTTATTAACCTAAAAAGAATATTCTTTAGATTTTTTCTTCGATTAAGTGTCTTAATTCCTCGAAGTAGTACTCGTTTGGTCTTCTCTCTTTCTTAGTCTCCTCAAGTTTTCTTAGCTCAACTCTTCTGATTTTTCCACTTATTGTCTTTGGCAGTTCCTCTACGAACTCTATTATTCTAGGTATCTTGTATCTGGGTAGTGACTTCAGTGAGTGTCTGAATAACTCTATGGCTAGTTCCTGAGAGGGTTTGTATCCTGGTTTTAGGGTTACGAAGGCTTTTATGACCCTGTATCTTATTGGGTCTGGACTACCCACGACCGCAGCCTCGGCAACTGCTGGGTGCTCTACTAATACGCTCTCTACTTCGAAGGGTCCTACTCTGTAGTCTGATGTTTTTATCACGTCATCGGCTCTCCCAATAAACCACCAGTAGCCTTGCTCGTCGAAGTAGGCTTTGTCTCCTGTTAGGTAGTATCCTTCTATGAATGCTTCTCTCATTTTCTCTGGGGACCCAATATATTCCTTCATTAATCCTATCGGTCTCCAGATCTTTAGTCTCACGGCTATGTGTCCCTCAACGCCTGGCTCATTTATTTCTCTGAATTCCTCGTCTAGGATAACTATGTCGTACATAAATGATGGTTTACCAAAGGATCCTGGTTTGATCCCTCCGTTCTTAAACCACGGTGGATTACCGATCATTGCTGTTGTCTCTGTTTGTCCGTAGAAGTCTCTTATCTCTCTACCAGTCTCCTCCTTAAACCACTCATAGATCTCTGGGTTAAGTGGTTCTCCAGCGGAGACAACTTCTCTCAAGGCCTCGAACCTATAGTTTCTTAAGTTAGTTGATGCTCTAATAAGTCTCCAAGCAGTCGGGGGCATACAGAGTGTGTTTACACCTAATTCGTCTATTGCTTGCATATACTTGTCCGTAGGCAGTCTACCTCTGTAGTATAATGCCACGACAGTAGCGCCTACTGAGAGTGGTGTGAAGAATGTGCTCCAAGCAAACTTAGCCCAGCCAGGTGCACTGAGATTATTATGCTTCTCGCCTGGTCTCACGTTAATAAACATAGCAGTTGATAAATGCCCTATTGGGTAAGAGGTTGCTGTGTGAGCAACTATCTTAGGCAACCCAGTGGTTCCTGAGGTGAAGAATGCTAAAATAACATCCTCACTAGAGGTCTTCTCCGCCTCAGCAATATCCTTCTCTCTATTAATTGAGTCAAAACTCTCCCACCCGCTACGATCCCCGTCAACAATTATCTTGGTCTTGGGCTGAGCACCTGATTTCTCCAATGCCTCATCCATAATTTTTGAGGATGCTTCATCAGCGATTATGGCGTCAGGCGGAAATGTTTTGAATCTATACTCGAGGTCTCTAGAAGTTAAGTTAGTCGCGGTTGGTACTCCAATGAAACCAGCTTTAACGACAGCGTATGTGGAGAAGAAGATCTCTGGGACTAGAGGAAGCATTATGTAAACTCTAGAACCCTTTGACAAACCTTTTCCACGTAGGTAATTAATTAATTTATTGGATCTCTTAACAAGATCCTCGTAAGTATAGTTTTTCTCAACCCAATTATCAAGATCAACCCATTTAATAGCAGTACTAGAACCTCTCTCCGCAACATGGATCTTCTCAACAACATCTCTAGCCCAATTAAAATCCTCGATATACCTGATCTCATTAATCTTCTTAAAGAAATTCTTATATCTCTCTTCTTTATTTCTATCATCAGGTAGCTTAAGGATCTCTATAAATTCTTTATATAATGTCTCAAAATTTAGCATAGTTTTCATCCATAGGTTAAGATACTTAGGAAAAATATAAATATGTATAAGCTCTTTATCAAAATAAAGATTATTAATTCATAAATTTAACAAATAGATATTCCTGGGTGACATAGTATTTAAAGAGTAATAACAGTTCTTAATGGAGCTAAATGATCTCTTCATCAGAGCTTTCTTAAAAAGATCATGTCAGTGCTAAGATTTCTCCTTGATCTCATTTGACTCAGGTGGGCAGACATCTATTAAACCCATGTAGAGACCATCCACATACCTAAATTTGCAACCTAATCCACTAGCTAATTTTATCACTGGGGTATTCTCAGGTGATGTGTAGAAGAACATTCTCTTAAGTCTTCTCTTCTGAGCTTCCTCATGAAGTAGTTTTAGTAGTGTTTTTCCAATACCTCTTCTCCTGTAGCTTGGGTGAACCACTACTGCTACTTCGCCTGAGAGGTAGAGTACTCCCTCACCAATAATCTCGTTATTGTGTTCAGCCACGTAAACTACGCATCTAGGGTCTCTTAGGTAGCTCTTGATCTCTTCTAGGGATATTTTCTTCATGTGGAGAAATCTGTTATATATATCTTCTTGGGACAATGAGTTGTATAATCTATATATTTTCTCAGCGTCTTCTTCAACAGCTCTTCTATAATTTATTGATATATTACTTGTGTCCATGTTAGAATTTTTCCTCATATAAATTTTTTATCGAAAATATAATTTTCTTGAAATAAGTGATGCGGTGAGTGATTCGTGGGTTTAGCAACGATCTATGTCCCCAGAGAGCTTTGGCCTAGGAGAGGTGTGTGGAGAGGTAAAATAATTGATCTCAAGGTTAATACAGGGGATAAAGTCTCGGTCGGGGACCCTCTTGTTGAGATAGAGATTGAGAAAGCTGTTATTGTTCTCGAGTCTGAGTATAATGGAGTTGTCAAAGAGATCTATGTTAGGAAAGGAGATATTGTTGGTCCAGGAGACAAGATCTTGTCAATAGAGATATTTGAGTGATTCGATGGAGAAGATAAGACTGAGAATTAGATTAAGCAACGATTACTTGTCAGTAGCCTCATTAGTGAAGGAGCTGAGGATATTCACTGTTTGTGAAGAGGCTTTGTGCCCTAATATCAATGAGTGCTGGGGATCTAAAACAGCCACATTCATGATCCTGGGCAAGATCTGTACTAGGGGGTGTAGATTCTGTTATGTGGAGAAAGGATCTCCGGAGCCCCCGGATCCTGATGAGCCCCGCAGAGTTCTTGAGGCTGTTGAGAGACTAGGTCTGGACTACGTGACTATTACCTCTGTTAATAGAGATGATCTCCCTGATGAGGGAGCTAATCAATTCTACTGGACTGTGAAGCTGATTAAGGAGAAGTATCCTGAGAAGATCGTTGAGATCCTCATACCTGATTTCAGTGGGAGAGAAGAATTGATTTCTAGAGTTGTTGAGGCGGGACCAGATGTTGTTGCTCATAATATTGAGACTGTTAAGAGACTCACTCCCGTAGTTAGGGATCGGAGAGCTAGCTATAGTCAGAGTCTCAGGGTTCTTGAGATTGTGAAGAGAATTAATCCACGTATAATCACTAAATCATCTATTCTCCTAGGCTTGGGCGAGGAGTTTGATGAGGTTATTGAGGCTATGAAGGATCTTAGGAGGGTTGGTGTAGAGATCCTTGTATTATCTCAGTATCTGAGGCCGAGCCCGAAGCAGCTCCCGGTCGCTAAGTATTATTCCTTGGAGGAGTTCAGAGAGTTGGAGAAAATTGGTTATGAGCTGGGTTTCTCATATGTTTTGGCGCATCCTCTTGCTAGAACAAGTTATAAGGCTAAAGAGGCTTACTACGAGGCATTGAGAAGAAGAGGTTTTTAGCAAATGCTTCGTGTAATTATTGATGGTGTCCGAGACCCCAGAATGAATATGGCTATTGACGAGGCACTGGCTAGAGCAAGGAGTTCTAAGAGCTACGATACTCTCAGAATATATATGTGGTACCCGAGCGGTGTGTCTCTAGGTAGGAGGCAGATTTTTCACGAAACTCTTAATCTAGATGAGATCCTTAGGAGAGGATATGTGTATGTTAGGAGACCAACAGGTGGAGCGGCTCTTCTCCACCCAGCGTTTAAAGAGATCACTTATAGCGTTGTTTTATCAAAAGATCACTTCTTGTACTCACTTGATGTCTCAACCTCAGCATCTAAGATCGCTGAGGCAATTGCGAGAGCAGTGAATAGATTAGGTGTCGATGCTGGTGTGAGAGGCTTCGGAGAGTCAGGAGACGCCGCCTTCTGCTATCTGAATCCGGGCTCAAGCGATGTGTTGATCGGGGGCAGGAAGATCTCTGGGAGTGCTCAGAGAAGAGAGTGGGGTTCTCTTCTTCAGCATGGGACACTTCTCATAGAGTATGATCCAGAGGATTTTCTCGCTGTCCTTAAAACCAGTGATGAGGAGAGGAGGGTGGCTAGAGAAAAAATTGCTGGGTTAAGAGATTTTATTGATAATCTCGATCTAGGTTTATTGATAGAGTACTTAGTTGATTCTATGAGAGAGGTTCTTGGACACAGAGAATATTTCTTTGGTGGATTAGATATTGATGAGCTAAAACTCTCTCTGGAGCTTTTTGAGAAGAAGTACTCTCGTGATGAGTGGAATATCTATGGGAGAGATCTCTCTTAGTGTAGGGCGTGCTAGATGGATGTTATAATTGATTACTTTGATGATCCATTGAAGAATATTGCTTTTGAAGAAGCATTATTTGATTTGTCCCGAGAAGTCTATGGAGAGACTATTGCTAGGATATGGCTGAGTCCTAGATCAGTTGTGATAGGCTACTCACTTGATTGGTGCGAGGAGGTTTACTGTGAGGAGGCTATGGCGACTAAGACTCCTATTGTGAGGAGATTTACTGGTGGCGGTGCTGTTTATCATGATCTCGGGAACATAAATATTTCTGTGGCGAGGTACTCCAAGAGTTTTTTCGTGGATCTTGAGGCAATTTTTTCTGAGGCGACATCTCTGATATCTGATGTGGTTAGAGAATTAGGTCTTGAGCCTCGTGTTGAGAATCTAAATGATGTTGTTGTCAAAGGATACAAGGTCTCGGGCTCATCAGCGGCTATTCGGAGGAATGGGTATTTCTACCACTCTACTCTCTTAGTATCAGCTGATATTGGTCTTCTGAAGAGACTTATTAAGCCTAGGATTGATCGTGTGTTGAGAGGCGAGGTCACGTTCTCCAAGTATAACCCGGGAAACATCAGTATGTTTACTGATGTGTCTGTGAGGGAGGTGGTAGAGATTATTCTGGGGGTTCTTGAGAGGAGATTTGGTTATGTTAGTAAGAGGAGGTTTAATAATATAGAGAGTGAGTATGGTGAGAGACTGTATAGAGAGAAGTATTTAGACAAATTCTTGTTCAAGGGATCGGTGGTTTCTTAGGGTTTTATTCTTACGTCATCTATTTTCAGGAAGGGTATTGTGAGTAAACCTCTTAATACAGTTGATATTGCGAAGCCTATTCTTAATCCATCTACACCGTAGCTTCTGAGGAGCCAATCCATTAACACTCCTCCTGTCAATGATCCTATGGCTGCCGCTATTCCCTGGGAGAAGTTCAGGAATGCTAAGTGGCTCGCCTGTAAACCTTTTACTGAGGTCTCGTAGACGTATAATGTTATCACTACGTTCCCTATTGCTCCAAAGGGTCCTACTAAGATATTTGATAAGTATATGAGTTCCGTATTAGGTGATATTGCGTAGAATAGTGGTGGTATGATAAAACCTGCTCTACTTATTATAATCAGTGTTTTGAGATTTACTCTATCAATTATTCTCATAAGGATATACTGCGAGATCATTGTTGATAGTGTTCCTAAGATATTTAGTATAGCTAACTCAGCTACTGTGAATCTATAGAGATTTCTCTGAGCCATCGGGAAGTAGGGCCATGCAATAGACATCACCAAGATATATGCTGAAAATGCTGTGTTGAATTTCATGAAGCTTCTGTTTCTCAGTATTATTCTTATGCTCCCGAAGAAGCTCGCTGTACGGGTCTCAGAGGTTCTTGAAACACATTTATCCAGTTTAATTAGCTTGATCCATATAATTGATGCTCCTAAACTAATCAGTCCCGAGACAATAAACATTGATCTGAGGATCTCAACAGATGGAGATGGCAGAAGACTTACTATTAGAAAAGCTAGTAAGGCCGTTATCTGAGAGACTAGAGTGACTAGACTTAGAACCCTGCTTCTTACTCTGGCGTCTATGAAGAATACTCCTATAAATGATGTTAGTGAGAGACCTGCTAAACCTACCACGACTGCTCTCAGCGTGTATATAGTGACTATTTGTAGAGGATCTGTTGTTAACGAGATCACTATCCATAGTAGTGATGCGGTGATTGATGTAATTAGTAGCGTGAGTATGTATCTTCTCAATCTGTCTAGGAAGGGTCCTAGCAGTATTTGTGCCGTAGTTGGTAGTGAATTTACTGAGAATTGTAGGATTCCTTGCAGCAGTCCTGAGCTGGTTAATGATGCTAAGTAGTAGCCTATGTATGGTGCTGAGAAATTATCGGCTAATGAAGCAAGTGATTGTCTAGTGATTATGTCTCTGGAAGTGTTTTTGTTGTCTCTACATTCTTCTGAAGCCATTTTTCTCGCATTAGTGATTTAGTGTATAAAATCTTATAGGTTTATGAAGAAGAGACTCAGATACTTAGCTTAATAGATGGTGTGAGAATATCTTTCATTGTTAATAGCCCGGGTGGCGCCGTAAGTATTTTTGGGATCACGTTAATAACCATTGATGCGGTTGCGATGTCTCCGGGGACGCCGCTGCTTCTCCATTTGATGCTTGGATCGCCTTCTATGTATATCTCGTCGTAGTCTTCTCTACCTACTGAGGAGTAGAGGTCTAGGGAGATAAATACTTCTCCCCCAACGTATCCTCTTCCCCAGCCATGTATCCCGGCTACTCTGCCTGGCTCGATCTTGAAGTATTGTGTCTCCATATACTTATCTGCTAGAATAGGTTCCTGACCCTCCTCCACCTTATCTATTTTTACTCCTAGGAAGTCTGCTAGTAGAAGAATTGACTCTGCGTATCCCACATGGGCTGTGTACTCTCCTCTCCTCATTCCCTCGAGAAACTCTTCCTTGGTTAGTGATAAGCCGTATTTCTTCTGGAATGAGTATCTTCTCTTTGAGGCATCAATAGATCTCACCACAGAGATCCTCTTAATCTCGCTGTGTACTGAGGTCAGGAGAGCTGGTAGAGTATCGAATATGAAGCCGGGATTAACTCCTGTGCCAATGATCCTTACGCCATGCTTCTTAGCTAACGCGTCTAGCATCAGTGAGAGCTCGGGATATCTGTACCAGGGGTAGACAAGGGTTTCGGAGGTGGAGACAACGTTGGAGCCCGCTACGACGGCCTTAACGATCTGAGCATAGATCTTGTCTAAGTAAGTCCCCGTTGCTTGAATAACTACATCAGGTCTAGTTCTCTTAAGAAGATCCTCAGCATCTCTATCACTCACAACAGGAGCACCAATGCCTCTGCCTAAGCCGATGACCTCGCCGACGTCTCTGCCTATTTTCCCAGGATCAATCTCTACACCACCAACGATCTCATAATAACCTCTCTTCAACATAGACTTAGCGATTAAAGAGCCAATAGGTCCTAATCCGTAGATCACTACACGGATCTTATCAACCAATAAAGTACACCAGTTGAGTAATTACAGAAAAAACTTAATAAGCTAATAAAAATTTTTAACTATAACATCTTACTTCTAAGACACAGAGACAGGGTTTACCTGAACTCCTTGGAAGGCTAGATACTCCACACCTACTTGGTATGAGCCTTGGCCATTTATCTGTGTAAGAACTATTTTGAAGACAAGATCCACGTTCCCAGAAACTGTGAAGCCTCCCGATATTGGGTTGAAGGCTGGTATAGCTACGTAGCCTGAATACACTATGTAGTCCAGATCGGTTTTCGGAGCCCACTGAAAAGATGTTACAGAGG
>JBMFLZ010000045.1:0-7558 GCA_049970935.1 Sulfolobales archaeon
CTATAGATTAATTTATCACTTAATACATTGTTATATGATATCATAGCCCAAGGAGCAATGGCAAAAACCCACGATCCATAGCTTGTTTCTCTCCATGCCTCAGGCGCATACAGATACTGGATTAATGCGTCTAAGTAAATTATTGTGTTATCTGGTAGATTATGCTCGATCGTTAGAATAGATCCTTTTCCTTGAATAAGATTAATCTCAATGGGCACTGTAATTTTCGCGGAGACAAGATCTTGTGCTGGTATACGCTGAATCTTGGTTCTCGAGTACTCTACTCCATTTATCTTCACTAATATCTCTTTATCATATACGTCTATTACTCCTCTATTCTCTATGCATAGATCCAGGTAGAGAACCGGGCTTATATTGTTTCTTCTGCTGAGATACAATCCATTTACTAAGTCGAGTGCGATGGTAACTGATTTTATTTTTGATGATACGACTATTCCTTGCCTATGTTCTTTTGTCCGCAGATCCACGATCTCAGATATTTCGCTACTTAGACACTTATTGAAGTCTTTTGCTCTGGGTATCCCTGTTGACAGGATTTGGTAGCCTCTTGATGTTTGATTAATAGGCATTTTACTCCATATCTTATGGATCAAGAGAGTGGCTTCATCAATAGTAATTGGAGAACCTTTTAGAGACTCGAGAAATATGCTTATATTGTATCTCTTGGACTCAGTGAATGGTACGTTGGGACTAATTAATATATCTATCGGGGTAGATGAGAGAGTATAGACATAGGATTTTCTCCAGAAAATCTCTCCTGTATCAGTATCAATAACATACAGGCTCAGCCCAAGAAGTGAGTCTGTTGGGGATGACGAGTAGGTTCTTAAGTAAAGCACTGAGTTATACACGCTATACCCAACGTATATGTTGACTCCTGTGGTATTGGATAAGATTGTTTTCTTTAATGCTTTAACTATGAATTCATAGAGACTGTGGACTCCTTCAGCAGACACGATCCTTGCTGAAGGCCACTGAATCTTTACTCTATCATAGATCTCCTCAGCCATAGTCTTATTATTGGATTCGTAGATAATATTGTTCTCCACGGGATCATATATAAAAACCTCTCTATGCTCACGTACTAAGATAATGTCTTTGTCTAGATCTAGGCTTCTTAATTTCTCAAAGATCTTGTTTAGCCACGAATTCCATTGCTCCATAGCCGAAATAGCTCCCCGTGGAAAACCGCTGGATTCTCTTATTTCCTGAGGGGTTTCGAGACCTAGTGCCTCACTAATCACCTTAAGAACAGAGAGATCATATGCGACGTAGCCTATGAAAAACTTATTCTCAGAATCAAAGTATATAGCTAAGTCAATTGGTGTTTTTAACTCAATAAATCTATTGCCTGAGATCACCTTGTGTCCTGGCGGTAGCTTTATCAAATATCTTTCTCTAAGACCATACTTCACAGCTAGTATGCTCCAAGAACAATTCTCCGAAGAGTTGCTAGTAGCTGAGGTAGAGAGCGGGAGTGGTATAACTAAGTAGCTTTCTTTATTAATTGTGCCGTCGCCCAAGTCAATTAACGGGGTAAACATGTTATTAGAGAGATCTAGTGTCACCACGAATTTTCTAGGAATCATTATTGGCATTAATATTATATTTTTATCGTAGCATACTGCTGCAAAAAGATTATTTATTCTTAATCCATGCAGATCTCTGAGTGTCTCAGCGGGTAAAATAATGTAGACTATCTCATAGTTCTTAGCCGGATCCTCAGACTCAGCTAATGCTGTAAGATATAGAGTATCGCCATAGATAAATGTGATCAGTAGTGTGAATAAAATGAATCCTAGTCTATAACTACTCAGGATCTTCAAAAATATCCCGTATAGTATTAATACTCAAACGTATAAATAGAGTGTACACAGCAATTGACTTAGTCTTCTACTAAGTCCTCGAGTAAATATTCGAAGTGTCAGCAATATTTATCAATGCTTCTACATCTGTAATTACACACCATTTAGAAAAATCTTGATCTACTCGCAATCTTTTTAACTCTATTTGATATAAAGCACTAGAGAGGTGTGTCATGTGTCTAAAGCTAAAGAAGAGAAAAGTGAAGAAAAAGAAGGTAAGAAGAAAAAATGTAAATGATCTAAGATAAAAAAGATTTTTCTTTAATCTATTTTCTTCTTATTATGAGTAAGGCGGCTAATGCTATAACTACAATAACTAACACTACTATTGTCGGGAGCACCCACTCAGGCATTGCCGGAGGCGGCGTGGCTGTGACCGGGAGTGTTACTGGGAGTGTTAGAGTTGCTAGTTGAGTTGCTACATGAGTAGTCACATGTGTTGCAACTACTGTCTGCTCCTTGGTTATTATCTGTGTGACTGGTGTTCCAGCTATTGTTTGAATTACTGTTTGTACTTGTGTCTGGAGATATGTCACGGGTGTTGTAAGTATTTGTGTGACAGCGGTAGTTTGCACTTGGGTTAATATCTGTGTCTGTGTCACTACAACGGTTGCTGGTGGTGTGGTGGGTCTGGTTGCTGGTTTGAGGAAGAGATATGTTAGATAGCCGCTTCTGGCAGTGAAGTCATACCATGGTGTGGCGTATGGGTTCTTGTAGGTTGGCCAATTAACCCAGTACTGTGTGCTGTAAGTAACCCCTATTGGGACATTAGCGATCGTGATGAATGGTGGGTCTTTCAGGAACTCCTCCATGATTCCTCTAAGAACTCTCACGTTGCCTTCTACATCTGTTAGGCTAATATTACCTAATTGAGCAAGCCAATATGAGTAGTTTAGATTATTGTATCTCCCTGGGTTCCATGGAGGCGGTGTTCCACATGGGAATGCTTGAGCTATTGTGTGTGTCGCGTTATACGCTGGATCAACGAAGCCGAATTGTCCTGGTAGAGCTCTCTGAGGCGGACCGGGTGTCCATGCGATGAAGTATGTTGCTGTTGTGAAGTGTCCTTTGCACCATATTCTAAAGTCATTCCACGCGTCTGGGCTCAGTAGTATGTTTAAATCAATGCCTATGTCCCCAAGATCTCTTCTTAGCTGATCTAGTATCGCGGCTGTGTCAGGATCAGGTACTGCGCCTGTGACAAAGGTTAATGATAATACATCTCCTTTCTTGAAGGTGACTGTGTATCCTGGTACTGATAGTGTTATGTCTGTTGCCCAAACAAATCTCTTCTTTGTGTCATCCCATGTGAATAGCTTAGTCCCATTGATCTGTGCTGAGTCAAGCATTTGTTTCGCTACTGAGACAGCTGCCGTGTAATTAATTGGCCAGGAGATACCATAGATCTCTTTGAATTTCTCGTAGATCCAGGTAGCATTGTAGTATGGTGGTGATCTATACACTGCTATGTCTGGTGGACCAATTGGGTCAGCTGGTGGTGAGGCGAATCCGAATACTAGTTTTGTTGCTATAACTTCTCTCTGGATTGCAATGAATACTGCTTTCTTAACCTCAGGTATTGTTATCGGCGGTATGTGCTGTATAAATACTGTTAAAGCAGCATATGGGTGATACCAAGGTGATTTATCAAACCATGCTCCAAGACCCTGCTTAGTGTATGCTGATATACCTGGAACAACTGTGCCTATTAGATCTGCTTCACCAGCTATTAATGAGGCTCTTGCGAGGTCAGCGCTTGGCTGAGCTTTCCACACAATGTACTTAGGTGGATAAGTATCAGTTGGGTAAGGCTCATCGGCTTTAATTGCTCCGTACTTAACTCCTAAGCTCTTAATATACTTCCAACCCCACCAATCATCTTTTCTCTCAAAAACAACCATTGAAGGATCAAAGTACTTTAGTCTGTATGGACCAGCTCCTATGGGCCATCCCTTAGTGGGGTCATTGAATTTGTTCTTTATCCAGTCACTGGCATTTATGTATTTTGTGAAGATATGGGCAGGTGCTAGTCTGATCCACGAGGCAAATACCCATGGAACAGCTCTGTAGGCTCTTATAGCACTTGAGTTGATATAGAGCTTCACGGTCTTGTCATCTACTTTCTCCCAAGCCACGAAATACATGTTCCCTGGCGAGTATAGTGCTCTGCACCAATAGAGAATATCGCTACATCTCTCTCTGATTGATGTATTAAATGTGAAGATCACGTCATCAGCTGTTACTGGGGTTCCATCATCCCATTTAGCCTCTGGATAGATCTTTATGACCATTACAGTATCATTCTCCCAAGAATAGTTAGCTAGTATAGGATACCACTCGTTGGTTATGAAGTTAAAGGCGAATAATGGTGGTAAAACAAGATCTACTCCAGGAGCTGAGGCAGAGAATGGATTAAATGAGTCTCCGAAAGTTGATGTTACACTAATAATCACTAGTGTCTTATCTCTCGGAAGCTCTTGAGCAATTAATTTCTGTGGTGAACTAAATAGTGTTATGACTCCAGCGAATATTATTAGAGACATGAGAACATATATAGCTAATTTGTATATATGTGTTCTAGTAGTCATATGGAACACCTTATAAACTCGATATATAATATTCTTATCAAAATATAAACTTAACGGTAATACAGTAATTAACGTATATAAAATTTATAAAGATTAGTATACTAGCTTAATTGGAGTTCACTAAGTAGGATTATTCGATATATAGAGTCTCACAATAATAGTTTTAGTATCGCTTAGTTCTATCTCGAATCTATTGTCCTGGGATCTCTTAACTAATACACCTCTACCCGGGTCTTGAGTGCTGAGGTCCTCGATCTCTAGATCTTTTATCTCAATAATCTTTTTGCTGGGAAGAATCTTTTTGTCAATAACTAGTTTGCTAACCCCTGATGAATAAACGTAGTATAGCGCTTCATCAATCTTGTTCTCTATGAGAAGAATAGTTGAATTATTATTTACCGAGATTATTTTTGGGGGAATTATGTTGTCCATGATCTCATCTAGTCCTAGTCCTAGTATTTTTAGCGGTGGCTGAGGATCTTCTCTCAATATTTTCTCTATAGTCTCCAATGATCTTTTTTCTCTAGTTGCTCTGTAGAGCTCCAATAAGCATCTCACTAACTCATCTCTAATATCTCTCCTACCCCCGAAGTATTTCTCCAGGGAGTATTGGCAACCCAGATCCCCGTATTTTATGAGGTCTGGGTTTCTTAGTAGATAGCTTAGTCTCAGGATATATCTTGAGCTAAGTGTGTGGTAACCAAGTGTGTGAGGCATTACCTGATCCTCTGACTCACCATATATCTCTTTGTTGAATAAGCTGTAGTAGAGATATCCATCTCTTCTCTGAAAATCACTTAATAAATTCATTAAGCCTCTCAATCCCTTAAGCGCGTATTCTCTGCACCAAGTGCATCCATCGAAGAACCAGGCCTCGGAGAGTCCTACTAGACCCATTAAATGAGTGTTTAGCACATAGAGATCTTCCTTGCCCTCAGGATCTCTTGAGAGATAGTGGTAGCTACCCCATCTAAACCATATTCCGCCACCTCTAGTTTCGTAGAAGCCTAGGCACCTAGGAGGTTGCTCAATATAGCATCTTAATGCATTCAGAGCCCTTGATCTAAGATCCTCTATGCCCAGGACCTGATATGCTCTGTAAAGTGACTCGAATAAGTATAGTTGCTGAGGTGAGCCATATATATTGCTCTTTCTCGCCGCGGTTATGTAAGGGATCAATAAGCCACCTGACTCGCTCATTTGATCAATTATTTGCTGAATAATCTCTAAATAGATCTGGAGAGAAAATTCATTATCAAAGAGATACCAATTATAAAAGGATTTTCTCAGAAGATCTCCTCTAGGCCAGTAATACGCTTGCTCATCCTCAATGAAGCTCGGCAAAACATGTCGAGGAACACGACCACTCCTGATCAAAGCCCATATCAATCCATCCTCGTAGTATCCTTTAGATAATCTATTAAAGAGATCCCTTAAAATATTGTTGTTTATCTCTGTCTTAGGATCTGAGATAATTAGATGATCCTCACAGATCTTATTAGGAGAGGCTTTCACCAATATCCTGAGAAAATTATTTTCTAGGGTAGTGATACTCTCTGTTTCAGAGATCTTGAATGGCCCCACAGTGTTCTCGTTGTAGCATTTCATATATCTACTCTTAATCACCAAGATCCTGTCGCTTCTAGCTATATAAAGATCCCCTAGATTCTCTAGGGTGAATAAGCTTGATCCAGGGTCAATATACGTCTCTATCTCCTCGGGAGATCCCTTGAAGCTCTTAATTATGTATCTCCTCGTATTAGTGAGTCTACTTCTTATCACAGTGAGTACATCGAGATCTCTGTAGAAATACCTTGTTTCTCTAACTAATAGTTTATCACTTGTCTCAGCAATTGAATCAGGGATATAAACCTCATCTGTATCCGGTCTTATTCTAATAGTGATTCTCTTGATCATAAACATCTCCTTAGGTAATCTATGTAGAGAGGAATTATAATATCAGGATCCTCTAGATCTTGTCTCCACATCTTCTCCCACTCAACCGAGAAATAAATCTCTCGATCCAAATTAATCATCTCCTTAACCACCTGACAAATTGGTAGTAGACCCTCACCAGGCCTAGTGTATATGACCTCATCATTTATCTTCTTGAAGTCTTTGATATGAATGTGATAAGTATAGTTCTTCACTAACTCAAGTGATTGATTAAAGTCTTGGTCTCTCATAAGCATATTCGCTGGGTCATATAGTATTCCAGTGAAATCATATTCACTAACTAACTCAATCAGATACCTCAGATTACTGATCTCTGCGAAGTAGTCATGTGTCTCGAAAAGTATTCTCAAGCCCTTGTCTAAGGCTATTCTACTTATCTTATCTAAGAATCTTCTAGCTATATCAATTGATTTATCTATGTTATCCACGTAGCTAGCTAAGATCCTTATTCTGGAGGCATCTAATCTATACGCCAAATCAGATATTTTATTGAAGAGGCTTATTTCAGCAGATCCCTCCGAAGTATCAGGATCTCTAGTTCTTACGTAGCTGGATAGTAATACTATAGAGACGTTATAATCTCTGAGTAGCTTAGCCACTCTACCGGGATCATCACTTGGTCTCAGGTGGATACCGTCGCTCGATACTCTCACCTCCACAGTACTTAGATCGAATTTAACTACTCTCTTAATAACCTCCTCTAGATTAAGATGTGGGTAAGCTAGTGAGGAGAAAGTAATTATTCTCCTCAGGTCTCTCCACATGTTCTTAATAAATTACTCACCACAGTATCTATCTTTGGAACAATTTTCTTCATATAAGCAAGAGAAGATGCGCATGATGGCTTGATCCTTGGTTCATGGATCTCGAATTTTCTTGAGAAGATCCTCTCTAGCTCCGCCTCGATCCTGTTCTTCAGAAGATCTTTATTCTCTCTATATACTGATCCTATGATCCCGAGAGGCATGTCTAAGCAATCAAGTCTCCTATATATTGTCTCGATCGCTAGAACAATCTCACTTATCTCCTCATCTAATATCTTAAGTGCATAAGGATCTTTCTCTCTTGCAGCCTTAAAAACATAGGGCGCGAATGAAGCAATTAATTTCTTAGGGTCCTCGCTCGAAT
>JBMFLZ010000046.1:0-7558 GCA_049970935.1 Sulfolobales archaeon
GGAAAGCTGTTAGGTAGCGTTAGCCCTCAGTCCAAGGACTCTTATCTCTAAAGTTTAATGGCGTTATGGTGTTTGAGACTAAAGCTAGTGTGGTGATTGCTATTGGAGCCACCTTGATGGCTGTTGCGAAGGCTTTTAGGATCTTAATTTTTCTTGAGTTCTTCATAGCTATATCACTCAAATGTAGTTTGATTCGGAATGCTTATTTGTGGATCCTATCATCACTAAATGATTGATCATTTATTAATTTTTTATTCATGCTTTGAGGCATATGACGTGTCTCATTAATTTGAGATGTGCCTTGATTAAGTCGTTTTTTTATTTCTGATTTATTGTTGATGCTTTATTTCATGAGTTTTTCTATTATTAGGTGTATTAGTCCTATTGCTGTTAATGGATTTATTTCTTTTGTGAAGAGTTTTGTAAAGATCTTTGCTCCTAGTAGTAGTTCTTCTTTTGTTATGCTTTGTTCTCCTGATGGCAGTATTATTAATATGGTTTTTGCGGTGGGTTTAGGTGATAGTTCTTCTATATTGATACTGTCCTGTGATTTGTAGAATATATATGTTTCGTCTGGTCTATAGATCTCTATAACATCTCTTATTTCTGGGAGTATTGCTAGAGAAATATTATTTTTATATGCGTATCTCCAGGCTTCTGGGATCCCTGATTGTGCTGCTAGTCCAGTGGGTCTTGTGATTACGGGTAGAATATGGTTCTTATATATTGATGCTGAGATCAGCTTTATAAATTCTATCACTAGGTGAGGACTTGCTGGTGCGTGTAGATCTAGTATGAATAATCTGTGATCTTCTCTACTCAAATCGTCTCCGTACATTATATACTGTGGTTTAACATATTTCTATGGTATTACCACTAAAATATTATTTATTTCTCGATGAGAGCTTAGATTTAAAAATACTCGATGTATTCACTATATTTGAGACTGTTAGTTTTCTATGGTGTCTATAAGTGTCTATTAAGAGAAGTGCTGTGGATAATAGAATTGATAAGAAGAGGAGTAAGGATCTTCTGAGCTTCACAAGTTATAGCAATAAGAGATCTGGTTCAGAGAATAAGAGTTACACACCAGATATTTCTGAAAATATTAGAGGAGACTACGAAGGATCTTTATTAAATACTACAGCTACGAACAATAGTCTAAGAAACCAGAACGATACAGTAGTCTCCACAGAGGTTAGTACTCTACCTAAAAGCGATTCTGAAAAGGATCCAGGTGAGAAGACTAGTACAGAGAGAAGAATCAAGATAATTGAAGTAGATAAGATCTCTCCAGAACCAATTAGACCTCCTGAAGAGATTACTTCGGTGGATGACGGATTTATTCTCGATGTCTCGTATGATGGTGATAGCAGAAGAGCTATTGTGTATATATATGATGATAAAAACAATAAATTACTTATTTATAGAGATAGAAGTAATCATAAACCATATTTCTACGTTGATCTCCCGCCCCCAAAGGTTAAAGAGATCATTGGTAGCGACAAAGCTTTTATAGATGCTTACTCCGTTGAGAAAATAGATCTTTTGAGAAGAGAACGTGTTAAAAGAACAAAAATAGTTGTTCAAGATCCTTTGGCTGTTAGGAGATTAAGAGATAAGTTCGAGAAGTATTGGGAGGCTAATATCAAGTATCATCATAACTACATATATGACATGGGGATCATACCAGGTATGAGACACAAGATTCTTAATGGTAAATTCACAGTTGTTTATCAAGTAAGTAGAGAAGAGATCGCTAAAGAAATAGATAAGATATTCGCTGAGGAGAGAAGAGAAGTTAGAGAAATAGCAATTGATTGGTATATGCTTTTCGAAGATAAACCACCAAAGATCAGGAGAGCTGCTATAGATATTGAGGTCTATACACCGATCAAAACAAGAGTACCTAACCCGAAATACGCTGAGTACCCCATTGTGAGTATTTCATTATGTGATAATGAGGGTAATAATATTGTTTTTGTTTTAATGAGAGAAGGAATAGGATCATTATCAGAACTAGAGGAACTAGATGAAAACACTGTGGTTCGCATATATAGAAGTGAGAGAGATCTATTACTAGACTTCTTTAAATTCCTCCAAAACTACCCTGTGATAATAACATTTAATGGCGACGCCTTTGATCTTCCATATCTATATGAGAGAGCTCTTAGACTAGGTATATCAAAAGACTTTATACCCATAGCGTTTAAAGAGACACACGCAACTTTGAGAACAGGTCTTCACGTTGATCTATACAAATTCTTCAGAAACAAATCGATACAGAACTACGCTTTAGAGGGTAAGTACAAGGAATTCACTCTAGACGCAATAGCTACATCAATACTTGGCGTAGGAAAAATAGCTCATGAAGAAGGTGTTGGTAGAATGAGTATAGGTAAATTAGTAAAATATAATCTAAGAGATGCTCAGTTAACTCTTGAGTTAACAAGATTCCAAGATGAGCTTATTTGGAGACTAATCATATTGATTATGAGAATATCTAAGCTAGGCTTAGAGGACGTGACCAGAACCCAGGTCTCCGCATGGATCAAGAGTTTATTCTATTGGGAGCATAGGAAGAATGGGTACTTCATACCCAGTGAGAAAGAGATCCGTGAGATAAAGAATAAGAAGAGTACTGAAGCAACCATAAAAGGCAAGAAATATGCAGGGGCAATAGTAATTGATCCTCCGCAGGGAGTATTCTTCAAAGTATCAGTTCTAGACTTCGCATCACTATACCCGAGTATCATTAAGAGATTTAATTTAAGCTACGAAACAATAGATCCTGCGCCGGGCGAGTGTAAAGATGTTAGAGAAATAAGAGATGAAAAGAATCAATTATTACATGAAGTGTGCATGGATTATCCAGGTATAACATCTATTATAATAGGATTATTAAGAGACTTTAGAGTCAAGATCTTTAAAAAGAAGAGTAAGGCTAAGGACATCGATCCCTTGACAAAGAGCTGGTATGATGTTGTTCAGAGAGCATTGAAAGTCTATGTTAACGCTGCATATGGAGTATTTGGACACGAGAACTTCCCACTATACGCCGTTCCCGTCGCTGAGAGCGTCACGGCGTTGGGTAGGAAAATTATTACTGATACTATGAGGAAAGCTGAGGAATTAGGTCTACTTGTTCTATATGGAGACACAGACTCATTATTTCTATGGGATCCAGATCAGGAGAAATTGAATCAACTACGAGAGTGGGTTCTGAAGGAATACGGACTAGAGCTAGAGGTCGATAAAGAATTTAGATTCGTGGCATTTTCTCTAAAGAAGAATTACTTCGGAGTTACCACGCAGGGTGGAATAGAGATCAAGGGTTTAGTAGGTAAGAAGAAGAATACTCCTAAATTCGTTAAGCAGGCATTCATAGATATTCTGCAGAAGATAAGTAGTGTTGAGAGACCTGAGGAGATAATCAAGGTGCGTGAATGGATCAGAGATTTGGTAAAGGATATATATAATAAACTTAGGAACTATGAATACACACTTGATGAATTATCATTCACAGTTATGCTGAGCAAAGACGTTAAAGAATACACAAAGAATACGCCACAACATGTTAAAGCTGCGATGATGCTAATGAAAGAAAATATACAGGTCTCAGCAGGAGACAATATAACATTTGTTAAGGTGAGAGGTAAAGAAGGTGTTAAACCAATTCAATTAGCTAAGGTATCTGAAATAGATATTGATAAATACATTGAGATACTAAGAACAGCACTTGAGCAAGTAATGGCTCCTCTAAGTATTGAGTGGGAGGAGATCTCTGGATCTATTATGAGACTACATAATTTCATTAATCAACGTGGGGAATAGAGAAAACATAATTATAATTTTCCTTGTTGCATCAAAAAACTTAATTATTTCTTGTGCTCCTCAATAACCATCATAGTTGTTGTAGACCTAACCTTAGGAAGTCTTCTTATATGTTTAACAACTAATTCTCTTAACTCATCTTGTGTCTGAGCCTCAACAACAGCAACCACATCATATACTCCATAGACAAGATACGTTTCTTTGACATTAGGGATCTTTGCTAATTGACTCATTATTTCTTCCTCGCTACCAATCTCAATATTAATTAGAACAATTGCTTTCTGAACCATGTTCATTACCCGACTATATATTGTTTCATAGAAAATAAATATTATTGAGTAATGTGTATGGGGGTCTCGGAATATTAAGAGTGAAAGTAGAATCATGTATATATACTCTAGAGATAATTTGTTTATTTTTGTTATTTTTCGAGGAGATAGTGGTATTGAGTATATGAGTATAATTAAATCGGATGATCCTATGAAAGCGCTTGAGAGATTCTCTAGAGAAAATGTGTTTAGAGAAGTGAGATACGTCTTAATTGATGAGAATATCAAAATAGATCAGGGTTCTCTAAGAGAATTTTTAGAGAGAAATAAGATAAATCTCATAGAGAGAGATAAATTCAAGAAATTAAATGAGTTAATGAGTAGAGAGGTGCTAGATAAAATAATAAGCTTTATTCAGAAACAGAATATGTAGGGCATAGAGGGTTGAGAGCTTAATGAGCTTGGTCTACAGTCCTCTACCTAAGATACGTATTGAGAAAATAAGTGATAAAGAGCTAATATTCTATTTAGAGGGAGGAGATCAACACACACTGCCTAATTTAATAGCTAAATTAGCTCTTAAGAAACCACATGTAACATACTCCGCTTATACTATTGATCATCCCCTAGTCTCAAATCCTAAAATAATTATTTTAACTGATGGTCAAGTGAAGCCTATAGATGTATTAATTGAGGTTTTGAAGGAGACTAAAGAGAAAATTATTGCTCTAAGAGATATTTTAGATAAACTTTTGCCTGAACAAGAATCTTAGATCATTTGTGTAGCCGAGGAAGAGAGATATCTCCCAAGAAGAATTTTTTGATAAGAAAAGTCTTGAGATGCTTATTCAAAAAATCCCAGGCTTCAAGAGACCTTCGAGAAAATATGAGCAATACATTACGCCTTCGTGGCTTGTCGCAGAAATTATTACGGAGGCTTATTTAAGAAATGAGATTAAGAATCGTTTTATCGCGGATCTTGGGTGTGGAACAGGTAGAATAAGCATAGCCTCAGCATATGTTGGTGCAGAAAGAGTTTTGTGTCTAGATATCTCATGTAGTGATCTAGAGACCGTGAATAATTTATCTAAGGAACTAAAAATTGATCATGTGATAGACATTGTTTGTTGGGATATTAATCATGAGATCCCTGCTAAAGTAGATACCACGATAATGAATCCTCCTTTTGGAGTATATAGGAGAGGATACGATCTATTATTCTTAGATAGAGCATTTGATATAACTAAAGAAACTATTTACTCTATACATAAGTACAATAAGAGATCTATGGAATTAATATATGAGAGAGCTCGTAGAAGAAATTTTGAAATGAATATATTAGGTATATACGATATGGAGATACCAGCTATTTTTGAGACACATAGAAGAAGGATATATAGGTTTGAAGTGGCTGTGTTATACTTTAAGAGAATATTTGGAAAGTTCTCTTAATAGCGTAATTATATAACTCATCTCTTAATTTAATAGCTCTATAGAAACTCTTCTCAACTCTTGAAAGAATCTCCTCTAGGTTCTCAGGTGATTCTTCGCCAACAAACTTTTTTATTTTCGTATAAGCAGACTCTCTGTACTTAGGCTCTAATTTAGCTACCCTAGATCCCTCATACTCAATTAAGACCTCAGGTTTGTTAATTACTTCACCTATAATCTCTGCTTTTAATCCGAGACCTCTTATGAAGCTAAGTAGATCCTCTGCTCTGTGGGGATCTATAGAGAGAACAATACTGTCAAGAGAGAGACCAAGAGGATCTATATTCAGCTCCCTAAGCATATTAAGTACATCAGGATCTATGACCCTCTCAATATCACTATACCTAACATAGAAACCAATGTTATTAATACGTGATATCTCATTTAAATCACCTCTTAAACCCCCATTCGTGACGTCAAATAATGAATTCACGTACTCAATATATCTACTCTCAATAAGTCTCTTAAGTAGTGAGATTGTCTTGAAATTAATTGTTTTCAGAGCAATATCTATTTTACCACTGAAAATAGCTGTTGTAGCAACTGTCCCCCCACCAATCCCCTCGGTCATAATAAGTTTATCACCTACTCTAAATCCCCTTCTAGACCTAGGTCTAGTATCGCTCACGCCAACAGCGAATACTGTGGCTACAAGTCTTCTCCCAATAACCATGTCTCCACCTATTCTAAGAGTAGATCCTCCTAGTATAGGAGCGCCTAAGAACTTAGAGACCGCGGCCACGCCAGCCTCCAGCTCAAGTAAATACTCTACATCTCCGTCATCTGCTAATCTAAGATCCACGAGAAAACCACTTACAACCCCACCTTTAACCAAAACATCCCTGGCTGCTGCTCTTGCAGCGTGAAAACCTGCTAGTAGTGGGAAATATGCTAATCTACTATGAATACCATCAACAGCAACTATTATCCATTTATCTCCAATCTTTATCCATCCAGCATCATCTAGCTCCACAGCTGTTCCCTCAGTATTTATTGGGTTAATTTGTGTCAGTAGTCTATGGAAGAAAAAGTCTCCGAAACCTCTTGAGCCAACACCCATTAGACCTGCTGAAACACCTGATCCTTCTACACAGAAAAACTCTTTATGACTTGAGGAACAGGTTTTTAGACTATTTAATACTTCCTCTAGAATTATCTCACTTATTCTCTCACATTTTTCTCTAGTTAATTTCTTGTAAAATAGTAATTCTTCGCATATTCTATTACTAATTTCTCTATTACTTAATCCTCTCTCTAAACCTGTTCTCACGATCCCCTCTAGGTCACTCATGAACTACTCCAAATCTAGATAAAATTGGTCTCAAATAATATATTGAACCAATGAGATTTGAGACGTGTAGTTAATTACCTAGGTAGCGACATATTTAATTGATGAATTCCTCTCCTCTAAACAGAGATATTGTTAATCGAATAACTACACTGTTAATTAGGTATGTTGCAGGTTTCCAAAACAATTATCAAGAGGAGCTCAGGAGAATTTTACCGCCGTCACTAGCTGATCTTGGAGTAGCAGTTTTTGAGAATATTGCCGGCACCGTAGTCTCTAGGACTAGAAGTGATTCAGGATCTATAGAGTACGTGTGTAGAATATGTGAGAGAAAATTTTATTCTAGGAAGGGACTTTATCTTCATATGAGAAGAATTCACTTCGAAGATCTATCAGATCTTTACATGAGTGAATTAAGGAGATTGCTGGAAGAGTATTACTGATGCAAAGTAGGGATTGATTAACTAACGTATTCGTAAACAAGATCTTCCAGGCTCTGAAACTCCTTAGATCTTCTATCTCTAGGTCTCGGAAGATTTACCTCAATAATTTTCTTTACTTTCGCTGGTCTAGGGGATAAAATAACGATTCTATCACTCATTAATATTGCTTCATCGACATTATGAGTGACTAATATAATGGATCTAACTGGTGTGCTTCCAGAGATCCATATATC
>JBMFLZ010000047.1:0-7421 GCA_049970935.1 Sulfolobales archaeon
AGACTACGGTGAGAGCTGGTGTGAATTTGATCGATGAGTTAGAGAGAAAAATAGAGTTTATTAAAAGAAATAAGCCAGAGTTACTAAGAAAGAAATTAATTAAGGTTATTTACGTGGATTACGCGACCCCCTCAGCTATTGAGCGTGGTAAAGAGAAGGGTGTCTGGATCCTTAAGGCAACAGGTGACTTAACTCCGAGAATTATACATGAGATCTCGATATAAGAAAGAATACTTACAGACACAACATCTCATGTAGCACATAACTAAATTAATTTTCGATTACTTACTCATTTAATCATTAGAGTGCTTCTAAGATGAGCTCTCCTAAGAAGAATTATTATTTGGTTCTTATTGCAACGACAACAGGTTCTTTCATAACACCATTTACTAGTTCATCAATTTCTCTAGCTCTACCTACTATGAAGATAGAATTTGGTGTTTTGCTTGATAAATTTAATAAAATTATTTAACTTGCAGTTGAAGTCGTTATCGCATACATTATATAGATCTGCTAATCTACTTAATTCTCTAGAAATGATCTTTGTACAGTCTTGAGGCAGATTCATCTTACTTAAGTCGCATCTGAGATAAACACATGGTAGAAGGAGTTTTAAGATACTTAGTGTTTCGATAATATCTCTGCAGTTGCTATCAGGCAACCATTTATTAACGCTGAGCTCTAGGTACTTCTCGATGTATCTACTCATATTGTTTCTTATGAGGAACTCGAATACATCTAGATCCTTCACTATTACTGAGGCTAAATATATTATCTCCGAGGCTACATAAGGATCGAATTCTTCTAATAACTCTCCGCTGATCGATGCTATGTAGAAATCAATTGATCCATGTAGAACACTGTGCACTGCCTCATGGATCAGTAATGTCTCTAAGTATTCTTTACCAAGATCTTTGCATAACTCATAGTCCACATGAATTCTTGGCCAGCCTCTCCAAGCATCATGAGAAACTATGAAATCGCCTAAGGCGAGTACACCGAGCTCGGTGGCTTCTGAGTGAAGATAATATCTCTTTTTCTCAGAGGTCTCGTATACATAAACCTCAACGTATTCAAGATCTGTATTCACGCTACTGTAGAATGTTCTTAGTATAGTCTCTACTTCTCTCATGAATTCTTCGGGGATCGAGCCGATCTTGAATATTTTTAGCACAGTCAATTAAGTGGGTACCTCACTATATTATTAACGCATGTACCCATAGTTTTTGAATGGGTAGTATGAAGATAAATAAAGAATTGCTACACAGAGCTCGCGAAGAGTTCTATGAGAGGCTTGGGGACTCTAGGATCAAATGTTTGATTTGTGAGAGAAGATGTGTTATTGAGAATATGAGGCGCGGGATATGTAGAAATTATGTTAATATAGATGGTGTCTTGTACCATGTAGGCTATGGAGTGATAAGTGCTGTAGAGAGCAGACCTATAGAGATTAAGCCGTTCTTCCACTACTGGCCTAATAGTACGGCATTGACATTCTCGGGGTATGGATGTAATTTTTATTGCCCATGGTGCCAGAATCATTTTCTTAGTTTCTCTGATCCTCTTCATAGTAGCAATAAATACTCTCCAGAGGATTTAGTTAAGTTAGCATTAGCTAGCGGTGATGAGGGTCTTAACGCGAGTTTTAATGAGCCGGCTACATTATTTGATTTCTTACTGGATGTATTTGATCTTGGTAGAAGAAAGGGTTTGTACGGATCTATTGTTACTAATGGATACTTCACTCTCGAGGCGGTAAAGAAGCTTCTCGAGGTCGGGGTCGATGGGTGGAGTATTGATATTAAGGGGTGCCCAAAAATGCGTAGAGCACTGGCATCAATTGATCACAGCATTATTTACAGGAACGCTAGATATATACTTGATAATAATGGTCATGTTGAAATGGTTTATTTAGTGGTTACGAATACTAATGATTTTGAAGAATGCTATCAATGGATCATAGATCAACACCTCAGATACTTGGGGAATGAAACACCGCTACACATAAATAGATACTACCCAGCACACAACTGGCGAGAACCGCCCACACCTATTAGTAAGCTACTTAAGATAGCTGAGGAGGCTAAGAAGAGTGGAATAGAGTACGTCTACGTAGGAAATATCGGGGATCCAGTCTATGAAGCCACTAAATGCCCTAGATGCGGGAAATTATTGATTGGTAGAATAGGTTTCCGCGTCGAATACTTTAATGTCTCGCGTGAGGGAGACACTTATAGATGCCCTAGATGCGGTTATAAAATCAATATCAAAGGAAGATACATACCCAAGAAAACAATATTTCTACCACATCTATGGTAGTCACATTGGTAGGTGATATTATCGAGAATTGTATCAATAGACAAAGCCATGTTATTTACACAATAGGCTACTCAGGACTTGAAATAGATGAATTCATAGATCTGCTGAGGAGCTTAGGGATCGAGTTAGTTATTGACGTAAGAAGATTTCCTAGAAGCAGGATCAAGGGATTCACAAAAGATGATTTGGAGAATAGATTGAGAGAGGTGAATATAGAGTATCAATGGATCGGGGAGCTGGGAGCACTAGGCATAAGATATTTTTCAAAGATAAATTGCCATGAATCTCCAACATTTAATTCATACGTTAATTACTTGATATATGATGAGAAAGCCCACAAAGCAATCATTGAGCTGCTTCGTCTCGTCCAGGAAAAGAAATCATTGATTCTTTGTAGAGAGAAGAATCCCAGATACTGTCATAGACAATTCATAGCTGATTTTCTAACATGCATGGGCTTCATAGTTATTCATGTAGTAGATGAGTCCTTTATTCAGCATGAGAAAACAACATGCTATAACTATATCAAGGAAGGTTGTGAAAAGATCTTGAGTAGCTATTGTTCTCAGAAATAACTAGTACCAGTACTGAGGAGGTTCTGTATCTCTGATCTTGTCTTCGTCGGAGAATCTCCATTTACCCCTAAGATCTAGTATTACTATTCCTAATTCTCCACCTAATTTATCACTAATCAATATCTCATACTCTAAGTTTGATATCATCACATCACTTTTCACAGGACCAACAACTCTATCTGAAGTCTCTACATAGACCTCAAGAGCTCTTGGAACCAAATAATTTCTAACAGGACCTCCAGCAGTCCCGACCTCAACTAGATAAGCATCTTCAGGTGGGGGCCAGAGACCTAATTCAATAGCTACTCTACGAGGGATTAAGAGTTGAGGAGTATCTGCCTCAAAGCCTGAGTTCACCAGAGAAGATGAAATGAGTTCTCGACCGGATCTCATTGATTTGATTCTTAATCTAACTCTTACAGCCAGTAAGTACTCACCTCTTCAAAGGATATATATGACCAATTCTTCTCCTAATAGGATATATGTGGCCAATCCTAATCCTATATCTCTCAGGAGGCAACAAAACACCCAATTAATATATGGCTAATTAAATAAATTCATTTTCTTGAATAAATGAAACATTAATAATGGACATGAAGTGGTTCGCTACTGTAGTAGAGGGTTTCGAGGATGTGGCTGCTGACGAGATAAGAGAGTTGCTGAATACGTCTGTTGAAGTTGATGTATCTAAGATATTCTTTGAGTATGGCACTGAGGCGATGTACAAGATCAATTTCATGTCTCGAACTATAAATAGACTTTATCTACTAGTCGCAAGAGATTATTTCAAGGATCTAGACGATATATATAGGGTGGCGAGATCAATTAATTACACAAATATTCTGAGTCCGGAGAAGAGTTTTGCTGTGAGATGTGAGAGAGTAGGTTCACATAATTTTACTAGTCTAGATGTTGCGAGGGTGATTGGGCAAGCAATTATTGACTCGTATCTTGAGACACGAGGAGTTAGGTTGAGAGTGGATCTAGATAATCCAGATATTGAGTTATACGCATTAGTTAGACATAATGAGGTGATAATTGGTGTGAATACTACTGGAGAAAGTCTTCATAGAAGAGGTTATAGAGTATATAATCACCCAGCTGCTCTAAAAACCACAATCGCTGCCTCAATGATTAGATTAAGTGGCTACAAAGGTGAGGCTCTCCTAGATCCTCTATGTGGTGGAGGAACAATACCTATCGAGGCTGCTCACATGGCGCGTAAATACCCAATTAATTTATTCAGGAAAGAATATAGATATAATAAATTAGCTATTTATGATCCTGAGGAGGAGAGAAGAGTCGCAGAGAATTTATTTAAGAATATTAATTATGGGATCTACGAAATATTCTGTGTTGATATAGGCAGAAACCATATCGAGGGTGCGTTGAAAAACGCTGAGGCAGCTAATGTGAAAGACACAATAAAATTTATTTTAGGAGACGCTACGAGGAGAGAGACTTACAGAGATATATCTCCTAAGAAGATTGTTACTAATCCACCATATGGTATGAGATCTCATAATATTAAAAAGATCGAGTTTTTCTACAGAGACTTCCTCAGTGTATTAAAAGATCTCTACAGCGGTGTCAGGTTAGTGTTAATAACTGCTTCATCAAAAGAATTTGAGAGAGCCTCATCAAGAGCTGATGTAAATATCATACATAAGAGAATAGTTAAGCACGGAGGTCTGGATGCCTCGGTATATGTAATTGATCTATGATTTCCATAATGATTTCTCAATAGATCTAATGAGATCTCTTCTCTTTATATAGTATTGAGATTTTATCAACTGCTTCAATTATGTCCTCCTTGGATGGTCTACTGTAATTAAGTCTTAGACTACTGACCCCTTTCTCATCTACATAGAAAGGTTTTCCTGGCACAATTGCTATCTTGTATCTCTCTAGGAGTTCCTCAGCGAATTCCTCGCCTCTTATACCGGGGAGATCTATCATTAAGAACATTCCTGCCACTGGTTTACTGAATCTTGCGTCAGGGATCTTATCTTCTAAACTCTTGATCATGATATCTCTCTTGGTCCTGTAGCTCTCTCTGGATCTCTCGATACTGATCTTGTCAAGTCCTCTCCTTAGGAATTCAACAGCTATGTACTGAGAAATAGCTGGGGCACAGTAATCAATTGGTTGTTTCTCTGCGACCACATATCTTCTTATGGAGTCTGGCGCAGCGATCCAGCCGACTCTGAATCCTGTCCCCATGATCTTGCTCAGTGTCCCTGTAACAATTACTCTATCCTCTTTGTCAAGAGATTTGAGTGTTGGTGGTGCAGATCCCTCAAGCACTATATAGTTGTATGCTGTGTCTTCTAATACTAGTAAATCGTGTCTTGAGGCTATCTCAAGTAAATGTTTTCTCTTCTCTATACTCATAGTGGCTCCAGAGGGGTTCTGTCCCGTTGGTATTGTGTATATTAGCTTAATCTTTTTACCGTCGCTCTCAATCTCTTTAATTTTCTTCTCTAATTCATCAGTATCTAATCCATCAGGTTTAACATCTACACCAACTAGCTTGGCTCCTAATTGCTTGAATGCGTATAGTGATACTACGTAGCTTGGGTTTTCAACAATAACTACGTCTCCAGGATCGATTAATACTCTCGCCAAAAGATCTATGGCGGTGGTTGAGCCACTTGTAACTATTAGGTTTTCGGGATAGATTTTGTAGCCATCTAATCTCTCAATGAATTTAGATAACTCTACTCTAAGATCCTCGATGCCTGTCGTGGCGGTGTAGAGAGTTGATGCAGGAATATTTTTTAGGACGTAGTGAGATATCTCAGCCAACTCATCACGAGGAATAACGCTTGGATCAGGGTCGCCTGCCGCCAGCGAGATTACTCTGAAACCGGCTTTCGATAACGCAGATACTCTACCAAGGATCTTGGCTAGTGGAGAAGGCTCGATCCAGGATATTCTGTGAGATAAGAATTTCAGATAATCAACCAATTAAAACCACCATGTAATAATTAACATAGTTCCACTAAATATATGTTGGGATTAACTTGGTCTCTTGGTATTGCCCAAGATGCGGATTCGAAGAAGATTTCTTCAAAAAATACTACTGGAGGTGCCCTAGATGCGGATCTCCTCTAGAAGTAAGATACATGTTTAATTACGAGACTAGTGGGGGCAGAGGTCTCAGGAGATACGCCTCTACACTACCTCTTGTCCCTGAGAAAAGTAGGGGCGAGGGATCTACTCCTCTAGTAACTGAGTATATTGATGGTAGAGAGATTCTTTTTAAACTCGAGTATCTTAATCCAAGTGGTAGTTTCAAAGATCGGGGGACATCGCTAGCTATCTACTATGCGTATAAAATGGGTTATAGAAGTATTGTGGAAGACACTAGTGGAAACACAGGTATATCAGTAGCACTCTACTCAAAATTATATAATTTATCCGCGAAAATTATTATGCCGAGAACTGCTCCTGAGGGTAAGAAGAGGATCGTTAAACTACTCGGTGCTGAGGTGATTGAGACACCTACGAGATCTGATGCTGCACAAGAGGTTCTTAGATACATAGAAGGATCTTATTACGTGGCTCATACGTGGAACCCCCTGTATATACTGGGTGCATCAACTATTGCTTATGAAGTATTCGAGGAGTACGGGGCCCCGGAAGCATTTATTGCGCCTATAGGCTCCGGAGGCTTATTCCTTGGTTTGGTTAGGGGCTTCGAGAATTTATTGAGACATGGATTGATTAAGAGAATGCCTAAGATAATAGGTGTTCAAGGCTACAGTACTCAGCCAGTCTATAAGGCTCTGAGGGGTTCTGAGGCTGTTGGTGAGGAATCCACTTTAGCTGATGGGATCATGGTTCAGAATCCTCCGAGACTAAATGAGATCGTTGAGGTCTTGAAGAGATATGGTGGGGAGGTGATTCTTGTAGGTAACTCAGAGATTCGTGAGGCACTTAATGAATTAGTTAATCTAGGCTTTATTGTTGAGCCGACCTCAGCAACTGTGTGGGCTGGTTACAAGAAGATTAGAGAAGTATTGGACGCTAAATCTATTCTTCTACCTTTAACAGGATCTGGTTTAAAAACATAAAGTCTTTTCGTAGACGCAACTTATTATTTATATTCATAGGTTACTTATTGATAGTCTGAGATGGGTGTTAATTGGAGAATCATTAGACCATTTGATCCTTGGAAATCACCACTTTGCACATGTCCGATTAAGTGGACTGTTAATCCCTACACAGGCTGTGGACATGGCTGTTTATATTGCTATGCTTCTAGCTACATAAAGAATTTCTTTGATCCAAGGCCCAAGGAGAATTTATTAGTTGAGGCTAGAAAAGATCTTTTGAGGATCCCAAGAGGATCAGTTATTGAACTATCTGCTAGCAGCGATCCTCTTCAGCCACTCGAGGATAAATACGGCTTAACATACAAGATTGCTCAAGAGATACTCTCCAGAGGATTCAAGATATTATTCACGACTAAGGCACCTAATAAATTACTTAAGTACAGAGACTTGTTAGAGAAATATAGAG
>JBMFLZ010000048.1:0-6898 GCA_049970935.1 Sulfolobales archaeon
ATAAATTGAGAGAAGAGATCTATAGAGTCATTGGGATGCATTGTGCTGTATGCACAATCTCTATTCAGAGAAGTCTTTCTAAGATAGGTGAAGAAGAGATCTTGAGATTAGCCGCGATCTGCGAGATAAGAAGTGAGCATCCTATCGCACTAGCTATTATTGAGGAGGCTGAGAGAAGAAGACTACTAATCAGAGATCCTGATAATTTTGAGAATATACCAGGTCAAGGTGTTTTAACTTGGATAGGTGAGAACCTCGTAGCCGTTGGGAATGAGAAGCTTATGAGAAATATAGAGGCATTAATCAGTGAAGATATCAGTAGAGTAGCAGAAGAACTAATGAGGCAAGGCCTAACCACTGTCTATGTAGCGATTAATAGAAGAATAATTGGTCTGATAGCCGTGGGAGACATCCCGAGACCTGAGGCTAAAGAATTTATTAACTATCTCCACTCAAGAAGATATAAAGTCATTATGTTAACAGGTGATAGAGAAAGCACTGCGAAAGCCATAGCCTCCAAATTAGGTATCAATGAAGTATTCGCAGAGGTTTCTCCTAAGGATAAAGCTGAGATTATCGAGAGACTAAGAAGAGAAGGTTTCGTGGTTGCAATGATTGGAGATGGTGTTAATGATGCTGTGTCTCTAAGTATAGCTGATCTAGGTATTGCAATGGGTGGTGGAGCAGATATCGCTAGAGAAGCTGGGGACGCTGTATTGATGAGAAATAATCTGCTTGGTGTAATAGATCTCTTTGAATTAATTAAATCAATCAGAAGAAAAATTTATCAAAATATCTTCTGGGCATTTATCTACAACATAATTTTAATACCTCTTTCAGCTGGAGTTTTCTACGGATCAGGGATTTATCTAAGACCTGGGTTAGCAGGTTTCGCTATGGCTATGAGCAGTATCTCAGTGACACTCTCATCATATACACTTAAGAGATGGAGATCTCCCACCTCTGGTAAATATCAGGTGTCTAAAGAATCAATTAATTAATATAAAGCCTCTGGATATCGGCTTAGTAGAGGTGGTGAAGAAATTCATCAATACTCGATACATATGCACTGGCTGCTAATTTAAGTATCTCATATGATGCTGGGAAAATATGTGTTAACTCAACATAGTCCTTAACCTTATACCCGTGTTTAATAAGTAGAGATGCTACGGATATGAATTCAGAGGCGTTTGGAGCTATTACGTGGAAACCTACTATTCTCTTATCCCTAGGATCAACAATGATCTTGGCTAATCCACGCTCCTCACTAATTATCTCTGATTTAATTGTTGAATTAAATTTCACGACCTTGTGAGAGCTCATACCATGAGTCTTAAATAATCTCTGCTCTGTTAACCCAACATAAGCTATCTCAGGATCCGTGTAGATAATCACAGGAACCAGATCATAATCAATAGATCTTTTTCTAGTGTAGGCTATATTCTCAGCAACTACGGCTCCCTCCTTAATAGATACTATATCTGTTAAAGCGGGCTTAGGTGTGCCTGCTACATCTCCGGCTGCGTAGATCCTAGGATTCGATGTTCTAAGATCTTTAGAAACAGCTATGAATCCTCTCTTATCAAGTTCAACTCCCGCAGTATCTAGCCCAAGACCATCTATATTAGGTCTTCTCCCAATAGCGAAAAGCACAGTATCAAATTCTTTTTCAAAACTCTCATGAGACCTCATGAACCTCGCGATAATTCCTGATCCTCTTCTGCGAAAACTAATTATTTTAGTCTTCGTATATATCTTGATCCCTTCCTCAGCGAATATCTCGCTTAACTCTCTAGAGATCTCTGGTTCAGCCATTGGGAGAATTCTCTCTGCTGACTCAACAATACATACTTCTGAACCCAGTCTACTAAGTGCTTGAGCAATCTCCAGACCAATAGGTTCTGAGCCCACTACAAGTATTTCTCTAGGGAGATCCTCAATACTCCATATCGTATCAGTTGTGTAATATTTTATCTCGTTTAATCCCTCTATATCGGGTATAACAGGACTAGATCCTGTGGCAATCACGAAAAATACTCCTTCGATCTCTACGCTCCTATCCTTTGAGAACACTTGCACAGTCTTTGTTGAAGTAAATTTTGCTGAGCCTATGTAAAGATCCATTTTGTATAGATCTAGGATCCTCTCAAATCTTCTTTTGCGAATTGTTTCAGCAATCATCTTTAGATTACTCAGGATATTTGAGTAATCAATACTCGCCTCAAGACGTATGCTAAAACCTCTTCTACTATAGATCTTGAGTAATTTCGAGATCTTAGTTAACTCAATTAAGTACTTAGGAAGCAGACGAGAGGAGTATATAGTGAAATCACTCGCAATATCTCTAGACACAAACGCTACTTTCTTATTATCTCCCAGGAGCTCCCTATACCTAACAATAGTAGCCAGACTCGCTATATCACCACCTAATATCACAAGATCATATCTACTACCCTCATGCACAGGCTCCTCAGGGAGTGGAAACTCCTCAGCCATATACCCCGCCTCGTAGCACAAATGAATGTATAAGCAAAACCTCTTTATTCTGGGAATAATATTTTACTGAGTAAATATAAATAAAATAATGTTTTTGAAAAGATCCTATTATTTAACTAGTTCATGTATTTATAGTATTTATGAATAATATTATGCAGGGGGCTTTAACGAGTTTATCTGCTGAGCATATTGTGGATCTTTTTGAGAAAGATATTAGGTCGAGGAAGAGACTTGCTGAACTTCTTGTATCTGAGCCTGATATTAGGCTAGCTATTATAAATGCTGTTCTTAGAGATGTTGCTACAAAAACAGATATAGAGAATCTTAGGACAGCCACAAGAGCAGATATAGAGAATCTTAAGGCGACAACAAAATCGGATATAGAGAATCTTAAAACAGCAACCAAGTCAGATATAGAGAATCTTAGAGCATCCACTAGAGCAGATATTGAGAGCCTCAGAAAAGAATTCTTGTCGCAATTAGAGTTTCTAAGATCTGAGTTTAAGAAGGATATAGACGCTCTAAGATCTGAGTTTAAGAAAGATATAGACGCTCTAAGACTTGAGTTCAAGAAAGATATAGAATCAGTAAGAAACGACATATATGCCCTACGTGATAGAGTATCTAAGTTAGAAGGTGTGGTCTCACAGCTTATTGAGAGATTTAGTGATATTGATAAAAGAATTGATTCTTTAGACAGGAGGATCGAATCTCTCGACAAAAGAATTGATTCTCTTGATAAAAGAATCGATGCATTAGATAAGAGGATTGATTCTCTTGATAAAAGGATCGAATCTCTTGATAAAAGAATTGATTACGTAGCTAAGATCTCGTGGATACTTACAGGATCTGTTTTAGCGAGTCTAATTGCTAGTATAGTGGTTTATTTATTAAAATAATGATGTAAGATATTAATGATCTTATTAACTTCCTCAATATAGTATCTTGGGTGAATAATTTTTCTGAGGAGTATATAGAGGATCTTGCCGAGACTCATGACTGGATCGATAAGATAAAGGATCTCTTGAGAAAATACAATATTAGATTTGAAGCTGAGGAGAATATAAGGATTCATTTGAGCGATCTGGTGATTGAGATAATGAGAAGTGGTGAGAATTACATGATGAATATTAATATTGAGATCCCTAAGAGTATTGAAGCAAGTGAATTAAGTAGATACGTTAACACATACAAGATTTTTCTCGAGACTATATCAAAGATAGGTATTGAGCCAACCTATGAGTTGGATACCAGCATTGGATATGTTTTTCTTAGAGCATTAATTGTGTTTAGAGACCTCGAGTCTTTAATAGGTAAGCTGAGAGAGATCTTGGAGACCACAGTTATTCACGAATTATAGCTCTGTGTTCGTATATTTATAGAAGGAAGGGTCTTGATCCATACACTCATTTTATTTCTACCTCTGTTATTCCACGCGTAGTATGGGATTGCTCTAAACACTACTTTTTTACCAAGTAATTTCCTCGGGTCCTTTATATAGCAATCATTAATGAAGTAAATACCTTCTCTTGCTACTTTCTCGATCTCTGAAGTATTTAGTATGTAGCCTTCACCCTCAACAATAACTACTCCATTAAGAGTATTTGGCTCAAATCTATCTCTTAAATTGATCTCGCTGGGTACAATGACTAGATCTCTTATATCAAATTCTTTATTATCAATCTCCTCCAAGCAATATATCAGTGGCCCTCTCGAAATAGCTACTCTACCCCAATTACTCTCCACCCATGGATGAGAAGAGACTAGTCTAGGTCTCATGGGAATACTTATCTTAACCAGATCATTAATACCCCATCTCCTCCTCAACTCAAAATAGTCACCGGCTCTAGCCTCATAGATCTCCTCACCAATTTTTATTTTTGTTTCAGTAGCCCACTTAGGGACTCTAATCATTAGAGAGAAATCCTCTACATCAATCGAGCGGATCCTTATAGATACATCACCGCTCCAAGGATACGTTGTGTCTAATGACAATACCACTTTGCCTCCGGGAAGATCTATTTCCGCGTCACTTGCCACGAATAGATTAACCCAGATCCTGGGTTCATTCTTTGAGACAGCATATATCATGCCTGGGACATAGGATAAGAGCCTAATAATATTCGTTGGGCAACAAGCCGTCTCAAACCACGGCTGTCTCTCGTGATTACCGAAGTAATCAGCTAGAGGATTCACATAGAAGTATCTCAACCCATCTAAAGAGATACCTGCCAGGGCAGAGTTGTAGAGTATCTTCTCCAATATATCCACGTAGCCTGCTTCACCAGAGGCGAGAAACATTCTTATAGCCCACAGCACACCAGCCACAGAAGCACATGTCTCACTATAGGCTCTCTCGTTAGGTAATTCATAATCCTCCCCGAATGCCTCGCCATCGTACCTGGATCCTGCCCCACCCGTAATATATATCTTCCTCAGATACTTTCTCCATAGTCTCTTGAGAGCCTCCCACAACTCTGTTTCCCCAGTCTCTAAGTAGAGATCTGTTGCGCCAGCGAAGAAATATAGTGTCCTAACAGCGTGGCTTCCAGCGAAGTCATTCATCACGCGTATCGGCTGGTGATCGAGTAGATGCAGAGGGCTATGCATTAATCCGAAGATAGTCTCCTTCGTGGTTTGAGCAACAAGACCTCTGCCTCTTATGTCAATAAAGAATTTAGCTAGATCGAGATAATTCTTGTTTCTAGTCTCTCTATATAGCTCTATCAATGCTAACTCGATCTCTGGATGACCATCAGAGGTCTTCAACTTGCCCTCCTCAAAACCAAAGGTCCTGGTTAATAAATCAGCGAATCTCCTAGCAGTATTTAGTAGCTCGTCTCTCTCAAAAACTCTCTTAAAAGCAACGGCAGCCTGGATCATGTGTCCACCGGAATAGAGCTCGTGAGACCAAGCGAGATTAACCCATCTCTCACGCTTGTTTATGGTTACGTAGGTGTTTATGTACCCATCATCTTCTTGAGCATCAACGATCTCTCTAACCACTCCCAGTAGCTTCTCGTAGAGATCATTACTCCACCTATGGATAAGAGCATACGATGATGCCTCAACCCATTTATAAACATCAGAATCATTGAACCAAAGACCCTGGTAAGAACCCTTCTTCTTACCAGAAGCAACTCTAAAATTATCTATTCTACCAGTCTTCTCAAGAAACTCATATTGCGTAGGCAGCGTTTTATCTACTAAAGTCTCTAGCCTAGGTCTCCAAAAACTGTCTCTAACAACAACTTTATTCATAGGAACAAGCCTGATCTTTGCAAAAGGAGAATTTGAGACATCTAAGAAGTAAACATTCCTCTCCATGAAAAACACCACTTTATTAAAGTTTCTGACTTCACAATATTAAATACATAGCACTTAATAACGTAAGATAGAAGTGCGCTAAAAAACCGATCATCTAGTTTAAGTCTGACAACTTTCATGTCTTTTCTTTTCAAATAAAAATTTCTAGTGACACTCAAATCATGAGAGGATCCTTGAGATCTATGAAATAAAAATATCTGCTTAAGCCTCATTCAGATATGAATTATTCATGAACATAAACCGAGATATTTCTATAAGAGGTGGATCGCGGATCAACGGAATGATGATGGGAATAAAGACTACATATTCACATTCACAAGAATCATTACTTCACTTTACATTCATATAGTATACCCCAATTTTTTAATTAAACTCATAAACGAGGATCTCTGTAATAAAACAATGAAAATCTTGATCTTTTCCTACCTAGACAGATGATTCAGATTAACTCCAGAGTTGTTATCTGATCAGACGCTTGATCCCTGATCACTACTCACATTATCGGGGTTCTCATCATTCTCGGTCGGTGGGTATCCGCCTCATCACCTATCAAGTCCCCGAAAAGAGCCTCATCCCATAAAAAATTATATCTAATACTACCTTATAATACTTGATACACTTAAGACCTTAGAGGCACTGAAATAATAATAAGTCTTTCTGATCTAGATCTCTTCTTATTCTTAGATCACATATTATATTTGTATCTGAGGTATTAATGATTACATCTGCTGGAAGAATATCTTCTCGAGATCTCATCTCAGTAATTTTATAAACAACGGCTAAAGCAACTATTGCTTCATCAGCGTCACTCACGAGACCAACGAGATCTGGTCTAGCACCTTTCCCACCTAGTCTACCAATAACACTTAGTGTAGGACTAGATCCTCCCACAGACTTACCTCTTGATCCAGGGATTTTTATAGATATGAAATCGGTTGATCCTTTCTCTCCACGAATTTTCTCAACATTAATTAATAGATCCTTGAAACCTTTATCCTCAAAGAATTTCTTCACTTTATCACCACTAACCTTGGGATCATCTAATAGATCTATTATCTCACTCACATACTTAAAC
>JBMFLZ010000049.1:0-3662 GCA_049970935.1 Sulfolobales archaeon
GTCGTATTCAAAAAATAATAGTAGTGTAAGACAACTCGATTCTTATAAGATTATTGATCTAGTCAAGAAAGTATCTAAAGAATTAAGTATCGAGACATTCTGGATATGTGGAATGATCAAATTACAAAGGTGGATGGAGCGGATGCTTTAATTAACTTTATGATCTGACAAATCTCTCTTCAATATATATAATGATAATGATCTTTACAAAAGATCTTATAGATACGAAGAATTTGATGATCTCGTTGCTTTATATTTAGGTTCCGAGAAACTTTTCTGGGATTAGTTTAGATTAAGAGTGTTTGTTATGGGTAGAGTTGTTGTTGTATCGGGTTGTGATGGTAGTGGCAAGACTACTGTTATAAGGATTCTCTCATCTTATTTATCTAGGAGGCACAGGGTCTCGATCCATTGGTTGAGAGGGAGTCATTTACATATGTCTATTATCTACAGAGTTCTATCTAGACTCAGAACATTTAGGGGGTATGATAATCCCTACTACAAGGTTTCTGTACCCACGACTGCGAAAACTCTCTTTGTTTTTCTTGAGTTCACGGGTTTCTTGCCGCATCTATTTGCTAGGTGGCTTAGGAAGTATCTTAATGATTTTGTTCTATGTGATCGTGGGACACTGGATTTTTTAATATGGGTCATGACCACTTTGCGATACCCTAGATTTCTCCGAACAATCCTGGGTAGATCTCTATTCAAGTTGTCACTCAAAGAGTCTCCAGTGGTTTTAACAGCTGAATTAAATATTTTAAGAACTAGATCAGATGTCCCAATTAATTTCCTATCTAGGGAATACTTATACTACTCCATACTGCAGAAGTATGTGGCGGGATCTATTATAGACACCTCTAATAAGAAGCCTACTAGAGTAGTCGCTGAGGTGCTTAGGGGCATTGGTGTCGAAGACACTTAAATTAATTAAGGTTCTGGAGAGATCTGAGAAGCCCTCACCCGAGGATCAAGAGGTGTTGCTTAGGGTCGCTGAGAGAAACAAGGTTCTCTTAGGCTTCCTGAGATCAGCTGATGTAAATAATGATGCTAGGATCCTTGAGGAGAATAGGTATAGGAGGTACGTGAGTAATGTTGCTGAGGTCGCGGATGCTCTCAGAGGTCTTAACTACGCGTTTCATAAGTTTAGAAAGCCTGTACATCATGTCTCAGTTGATATTGATGTATTAATCGATCAAAGAGATCTTGTGAGAGCCGTTAAGAAGCTGATCTCACGGGGATATAGGGTAAAACTCCTTGAGAAATACACTGCCACACTCGTGAAGAACTCGGTTATCGTTGATCTATATGTGCACCCAGCTTTTGCGTGGGTGATTTATTTAGATGGATCGAAGCTACTTAATTGCTGCATTGAGGAATTTGATTTCGAGGGCTACTTAGTCAGGGGCTTAACAAAGGAGGCGGAGGCAGTTGTTTCAGCGGCTCACGCAATCTACAAGGAACATATGTATCTACTGATTGATTACTTCACCACGAAAAATTGGTTGAGTCCAAAAGCTCTTAGACTATCCTCAGAGCTCGGGGTCGAGGATTCTGTCAAGATCAGTTGGTTACTGAATAAATTAGTTGATGAAGGAATTATTGAATTACCACATAAAATATCACTTGCTCTCATATCTAAGTTATACCAAAGTAAATTTATGAGAGATCCCTGGTTCAGAGCCACTTCTCCTAATCTAATTAAGTATTTATTAAGCGAGAGAGCTGGTGAGGTTCTGAGATGGAGATTAACTAGAGAAACTTATTAACCCAGGTCCTGCTCTCAGAGTATTTTATTTAATTTATTTGCAATTAATTAAATGAGTGCCTCAGTAAATTGAGTAAAGATCTTGGCGGAGTTAAGCTGATTGTTGTGGTTGATAATAGTAGGTATATTCATGATCTCAGAGAGGCCTGGGGATTATCTATATATGTTGAGGCCTATGGAAAGAGGATATTATTTGATACAGGACCAGACCCAAGTGTTCTCCAAGAGAATTCTGAGAAGCTGAACATAGATCTAGGATCAATAGACGCTGTTGTCATAAGTCATGAGCATCGAGATCACAGCGGTGGATTAAGTTATGTAGCGAATTTGAAAAAAGGGATCAAGGTTTATATCCCCAAGAACTCATCTATAAAGAGATACATAGAGGATCTAGGTCTACAACCCGTGGAGGTGGAGGAGACAAATAAGTTATTCGATAACATATATGTAACCAAACCACTTCATGGGCCTCCCCAGGAGCAGGCTCTTGCCGTAGTAACTAGCAGGGGTCTAGTCGTTTTAGTGGGTTGTAGTCATCCAGGTGTAAATAACTTAGTTAAGCAAGCAGTCAAAGATCTGGGGCGGAGACCATATATTGTTATCGGAGGCTTCCACCTAGCTAAAGCTCCACTAGAAAAGATCTCTGGAATAATAGAAGAACTTGTCTCATTAGGCACATCAAAAATATACCCAATACACTGTAGCGGAGATGAAGTCAAGAAATACCTCATGAAAAATCACCCAGAGAAATACGGGGAGGGAGGATCTGGACTCACTATACATATTGATTAACTCTTTAACAGGATCTCCCAAGATGATTCATGGTTCAAAAACTTAGCCTCGGAAACTGTTTTTGGCTTTATGTAAATATATCGCTATCGTTAGTATTCCTGAGAAGAATGAGCTTTTATGAAGCCCCTCAATCACCCGAGGAAGCAGCTCCCGAAGAGTGAGTGAAGGTTCTTTTCGCGTGATTAGAGAAGCTAAGTAGCGTGGCACCTACCACCCTACCATAGTAAATACTACTGTTATGAAACTGAATCACTATTAACTAGATACTGTAAAGTCGCTGAGGAGCCTAGGCTAATCACTGCTCCAAAGACTAAAGCAAATAAATCTATTGATCCTAACTCACTTCTTAACTTAGCCAATAACTAAGTCCTCTCCCAGGCATCTAGGAAACAGCTGATAATATTAATTTGAGATAGTAAACAATTCGTAAATTTATAACAATTAACTTCCCAGATCATTTTATTCAGGATTATTGAATCTCTTCATCATGGTAGCGATGGACCTGCAACGATAGGTTCTATCTCCCCTAGATCTAATTGAATAACTCGCGTATACTCTATATCTCCCTCTTGTGGTACCCCAAAGATCTTTTGTGCCTTAAAGTAAGCCTCGACTAACTTAATTAAATGACTAGGTCTCCCGGTAAGTTCAAGATATCTAAGTGTCTCCTCATCAACCGGAAACAAACCTATTGTTGAGCCATATTCAGGAGCCATGTTAGCTATAGTGGCTCTCGTGGGAACATCTAATTTTTTAATTCCCTCCCCGAAGAATTCAACGAATTTACCAACAACATCATGTTTTCTCAAGAGCTCTGTTACGTGAAGAACTATATCTGTGGCTGTTACTCCTGGTTTAGGTTCGCCCACAACATATACTCCAATCACCTGGGGAGTAGGTAGAATAACAGGTTCTCCTAATAGGGCGGCCTCAGCCTCTATTCCACCAACACCCCAGCCCAAAACCCCTAATCCATTAATCATTGTCGTATGTGAATCAGTGCCTACCAAAGAATCGAAATATGCGACTAATCCCTCGTCTGTCTCAGATGTCATGACAACTTTAGCTAAATACTCGAGATTTATCTGATGAATAATGCCTA
>JBMFLZ010000049.1:3760-6833 GCA_049970935.1 Sulfolobales archaeon
GCGACTAATCCCTCGTCTGTCTCAGATGTCATGACAACTTTAGCTAAATACTCGAGATTTATCTGATGAATAATGCCTATTCCAGGTGGGAAGATCCTGAGGTTTCTAAAGGCATTTTGAGCCCACTTCAAGAATCTGTATCTCTCGATATTCCTCTCCATCTCAGCTTTGATATTGAGTCTCAGAGCCTCAGGAGAACCCCAGTAATCAACTTGTACTGAGTGATCAATTATTAAATCAACTGGGACAAGAGGATTAATTATGCTCGGATCCTTACCTAGTTTCATAACAACATCTCTCATAGCCGCTAGATCAGCTATTGCAGGAATGCCAGTATAGTCTTGCATAATTACTCTAGCTACTTTAAAGGGTATATCCTTGATCACTGGAGTTTTCTTATCCCAATTAGCTACGTGCTCAATATCCTCCCATGTGACAGTTAATTCATCGTAGTTTCTGACTAGAGACTCTAAAACAATTCTTATACTTATGGGCAGTCTCGGTATCTTATCGAAACCTTTTGAAACTAACTTTGGGAGTGAGTAATATCTATACTTAGTGCCATCAACAATTAATTCATCAATTACTTCTCTAATAAGATCTCTTCGAGACGAAATTTCTTTACTCAATTTAAATCATCCATCATATAAATACATCACATGAATTAATAAAAAAGGTTAAGATAATGATATAATATTCTTAAACCACTTATCCCCATATATAAAGCATTTAAAATCAGGAAGTATACCGCTATATTCGATAATTTTGCTATCTTGTGGAGAAATAATTAGTGATAAATTTATTACGGTATATTCTGAAGATTTATTCTCATTAAAACATATGATTCTGTCAATATAGATTTCATCATAACCATAATTTATTATCAAGAAATATGTACTCTGATTAGAGTAATTAGCGAATTTGTATACGACGATATTATATGTGTATATCGAGTAATTATTCAATGAGTTTATTTGAGATAATTCAGATATGAAGAATACACTTGCTCCAGCCATTATAGCTAACAGAATTATTGATATAATTAGATTATTCAATTATCTCCCCTTTACTAAAAAAGTATTTTTAAAATGTTTTAGCAAATAAAGGTTTAAACATTATACTGATAGGATATGTGAGGTGAGGTCCATAAAATTTATGGTTATGATAACAGGCGCCTCGGGAACAATATATGGATTGAGATTAGTTGAGATACTATACAAATTAGGGTATTATGTTGAGACGATCTATACTGAAGAAAGTATCTTAGTATCAGATCTCGAGTGTTTAGGTAAAGAAGATTTTAGAAAACTCCTTAATAAATACTCTAAGAGACTCTACGAGAGTAGTAGAATAGAAGCGCCTCCCAGCTCAAGTAGTTATCTTCATGATTTCGAGGGATTCATTGTTGCTCCAGCCTCTCTCAGTACAATTGCTAAGGCTGCTCATGGTATTGCTGATAACCTAGTTAATAGAGTTATCGCAAATGCTCTTAGATTAAGAAAGAGAGTCGTATTTCTCGTTAGAGAAACACCTCTAGGTGTTATAGAATTAAAGAATCTTCTTATATTAGCTGAGGCGGGAGCTTTCGTAGTTCCCGCTTCACCAGGTTTTTATCATAATCCTATTAGTATAATGGATCTGGTGGATTTTGTGGTGGGTAAGATACTTGATCTGCTCGGTGTAAAACATGATCTATATAAGAGATGGGAGGGAGTTAGTAGAGGTCGAGATCTTTGCCATAGTGTTTTTTCAGATGATCTCTTAACTTCTTAGCTTCTTTCTCCTCTTTATCCAATTCTTTAAACATGTCGCTGGAGGTTTTTTTCTTCTCTCTCTCAACTGCGTATAAACATTTGTTGCCTGGTAATAAGTATCTTTTCTCACAAAAAGCATATTGACAAGCTCCAGCTATGCATTGATCACCAACCCAAGTACAAAAAGCAATCACCCTAGTTCCTACTCCTGCTCCAGTAGATCTGTAGGTTAAAGCTCTCTTAGCACACCTGAAATATGGGCATAGAGGATTACAGTATATCCCCGCGGGTCTAGGCTCTAATTCTCCCTCTCTTATATGGACTTTCTCTGTTACCTCTCTAAATTGTCTTCCTCTTTCCACAAAATCTCTTCTAGGATCTCCTCTAGGAGTATTAAATGATTTATTTCTCTCATCCCCTTTACTCAAAGTAATCTCCTCTAAAACTTGATCCATCCAAATGAAATGTATTTAATATCATTTCCCTCAACAATCGCAAAAACAAGAGTTTTTCTAACACTATGACTAAGTCTACCAACTCTAACAATATGTATGGGGTTAATATATTCTTCATATCTATACACCTGAACTAAGTAGGGTGCGTGCTCAAGTCCTGGTCCCTTCTCATATACCGCGAAATCTACACCATACTTCATACCAGATCTCACAACAAATCCTTTGTCTCGCAGATCCCTATATACTATATAAACCTCTTTGAATCTTAGATCTTGTTCCAAAGCGTATTCAATAAGTTTTTCACATGATACTTCCTGAGAACCTATCTTAGGTCTAGCTAAATTTTTTTCACACAGATACGCTGCCTCGAGTAGTGATAATTCTAGCGGACCTTTGTATCTCTCTCCAGGCTTAGGTTTTTTAACACCGAATGGTTTTCCTATGAAGTATTTAGAATATAAAGTATTCACAATCTCTTCATCAAAGATCAGTGCTTTACCTCCTATAACAATTACCTCACTAATACTCATGATTTTTCTCTGTATTAATATGCTTAAGACATTAATAATAGTATTTTTTAACTTTCTAACTATAATTAGGTGAATACTTTGGGAGTTTTAGAGGAGTTAAGTAAAGAGATATCTGATATTGTTGGCTCAGTCAAAGACTCTGTTTTAATGATAATTTACGAGAAAATAGATATACTAGATATAATTGGACTAACCCAACCCGTCAAAGGTGTGGGCTCAGGATTTATTATAGGAGAGAGACTAGCCGTAACTAACGCTCACGTAGTTGGTGATGCCAGAACTGTTAAAATAGTCTATCCTGATGGAGAGCAAGGTGTTGGAAATGTGATTGCGA
>JBMFLZ010000050.1:0-6814 GCA_049970935.1 Sulfolobales archaeon
CTACATCATCCCAATCTCTATAACTGTAAATAAGTATTCTAGTCCACGAGTTTTGTCCTGTTATGTTTATTATCTCTGCTCTCCAGCCCACTCCTGGGTTTAAAGGTACAAATGTTGCATCAATATACACTAGACCCATCACTTCACCTAGTGGAGTGGTGTATTGTCTTCACTCATCTCAAATACTTTATTAGGATTTAAGTGAGTTGGGCTGAGGCGACTCTAGCAGAGAATGAGTCTCAGTCTCCCCGAAGCTGGCGGCGGGGACTGAGTAGATGATGCCTCCTCGGTGAGGGGTGCCTGAGGATGAGGGATACCCCAGGGGAAGAATCCTCGTCCTTCAGGGTGGGGAGCCGTCAGCATAAATAGAGTCTTATTCAGTATAATGATTTTTACACGGATCCCCATTGATATCTCCGAGATCCCACAGAGCTCTCTCAGATCAGGTCAGCTTCTTCATTTAATCCGCTGAGGTGCATATCATCATCACTAATAAATTAATCTGACTGACAGAAAAACTTTGTTCAGTAGTAATATTTAGATTTTTGGTGCAATCAGACAGCCACCGCCTCTTCACATCTCCGCAGTGGTCGAGATGTTCATCATCCTAATAAATTAATTAATTAGGAATTCTATAAGCATAGAGAGCAAGCCTGATCTATGTTATTAAGATTTTAATAAGTGTTTGAGTAATTTACTACATGAGTGATGAGCATTCTCTCAACTGAGTAGTGAAGAAGTCAGCCTGTGCTGATCCATGAAATTAACTAATGATCCAATTATTAATTTAATTAAGAATCTTAACTATTCTAATTAAGGATTTCAATGAGCGAAAGTGAATTATTCGAGAAATTATTATCCGAGTATTCTAGTGAGTTTCGTAGAGTTATTAGAAGAGGTCTTGAGAAGTCGCTGAGTAAGAAAGATCCTACCATGATTTATCATTTTATGTCTATGATATCTCCTGAGACCAACATAGATCTTCTATATGAATTTGATTACTACTACAAAATTTATAGAGTTAGTGAGAGGATTAAGCTGCCGAAACCACTAGAGATTTCTAATCGAGACGTTCTTGAGGTCATTAGATCTAGGCGAAGCCGTAGAAGATACTCTTATAAACCAATTGATTTAGTAAAGATCTCTACGATACTATATCATGCAGTAGGTGTGACTGGGAGAGCTTGGTGGGGCGGACCTAAGAGAGTTTACCCTAGTGCCGGTGCTCTTCAGCCAGTAGAGGCATATTTGGTAGCCTCAAGAGTCGAGGGTATAGAGAATGGATTATATCACTATAACCCAGGAGAACACTCTCTAGAACTCTTAAAGAAAGGATCTTTTAATAAGCTACTGAGAGAGATCTCATTAGATCAAGATCATGTTGAGAGAGCTGCTGCAAACATAATATTGACCATTGTTTATAGAAGAACAGCCTCTAAATATGGTTTAAGAGCATATAGATATGCGCATTTAGACGCTGGATTCGCTGGACAAAATATTTATTTGGTGGCAGAAGCTCTTGATCTAGCGACTGTGGCTGTTGGAGCCTTCTTAGATGAGGAATTATGTAATTTCCTAGAGATCGATTGTATCGAAGAATTCCCAGTGCTGATATTCCCTATCGGGGAAAGATCCTAGATCCATGATAATATGTTTAAAATAAGTTTTTTAGGAGATAACCGGTGAATTACTCTGAGAAATGCCTCAAGTAACCGCTGAAAAAATATATGATTACCCTAGAAAGGAGTCAGCACTAGTATTTCTCTACACAGGAGATACTAGATACAGTATGAATATCTTGTTAGGAGCATTAGAGAAAGAGAAGCTCCATAAGCAAATAACAGTGTATATAGCGAATATCAAGAAACTAATTACTCATGAAAATACTTCATCAGCAGAACTTATTGAGCTCATCCGTGGAATAAGTAGTAGACATGATCAAGTTATTATCGCCATGACTTTGCTAACTACTCAACTACCTGATATTCTAGAGATCATTAATACACTAAATGATTATAAGAGCAGAGCAAAAAATACTCTATTAATAGCGGGAGGACCTCACGCAACAGGCGACCCCCTGGGAACACTGAGCCTAGGTTTCGACGTGGTTTTTATGGGGGAGGGTGAGAGAGCTTTCACAAAATTTATTGAGGAATATATTATTAATAAGAGCGCTAATCTTAGATCAATACCTAACATAAGCTACATAGAGGGTGGTAAGGTGGTGAGAACAAGATTTGAGAGATTATTGAGCCTAGATGAGTATCCGCCATTTCCGGTGGAGGCTGGTAGATTTAATCCTATTGAGATTACTAGAGGATGTGTATTTGCCTGTAGATTCTGTCAAGTAAGTTTTATGTTTGGTGCGAAACCTATTCATAGAAGTATTGATAACATACTTCACTATGTCAAGATTTTAATGGATAATAATATGAGAGATGTGAGATTTATAACACCAAATGGCTTAGGCTACGGATCAGCGGATGATAAAAGACCGGATCTAGATAAATTAAGCGCCTTACTATCTTCTCTACATGATCTAGTGATCAAGGGATTTAATGGGAGAGTCTTCTTCGGGAGTTTCCCAAGCGAGATCAGACCTGAGTTCGTAAATAAAGAAACAGCTGATTTACTGAGGAAGTATGTCTCTAATCGAAGAATCATCATAGGTGCTCAAACAGGTAGTGAGAGAATGCTGAAACTAATTAATAGAGGACACACCGTGGAAGATGTGGTAAGAGCAGTTGAGCTACTCGTCAGCAGAGGATTCAGAGTAGATGTGGACTTCATATTTGGTTTACCAGGAGAGACAAAGGAAGACATGTTGGAAACAATTAATTTAATGGATAAAATCATTGCTTTAGGAGGCTATATACATGCACATTACTTTATACCACTGCCAGGGACTCCATTGGGTGGATGCGAGCCTTCACCTATAGATCCTTTAATAATCAAGTTTTTAAATAGGTATCGGGGATCTGGTAGAGTATACGGGTACTTTGATAAACAAATAGAGATCTCTAGGAGGATACGTGAGCTCATACAGAGAGGTGTTATAAGAGTGTTTAGATGTCCTCTAAAATTACTAGAGAAAAATCTTGAGGATAATAAAAGATCGGTGTATCAACATAATTAATGGAGGGGCAAAGTATCGGATTATGCCTTAATCACTTGCTGAGGTGATGTCTCTAATCTCTCAGGGATCGAGAAGAACGCTATAGTCTGTATAATTATCGCTATATAGATCAGTAAGAGACCTACTAAAACTATTGTTAATATCGATCCTATTAAATACAGTATTCCAACAACTGTAAATAAACCAACACCTAATCTATTTGCTACAGTATCGAAACTTCTTTTTATGAAGATCGATGCGATCACTAAGAGGATTAATACTATGATGAGAGGAACAATAATTGCCAATAACCATCTAATAAACTCATGTGGTGTGAAGAAATAAGCGAGACCTGGTGGAGGAAATGCACGTGTGATAGATGCTACTGTGTATCTAATAATTTCTGTTCTAGGGGTCACAGTTATAGTTGTCACGTATGATACATAACCTTGTCCTCCACTAGGTACTCCAGGAATAATTGATCCACTTATAGAGAAAATTGTGCCTATGAAACCTGCCATAAAAACCGCTAAGATAGCTACAAAAAATATTACGTAGGACAAAACCAAGAGTATCACCCCGTATAAGGCATTATTAAAGATCTTGGGCTCATTAACTTCGTCTGATATATATTTGAGAGCTATTAGAACCAGTACCAGACCAACTATGAACAGGGCTGACCCAGCATATGGAACAATGACTAAGAGCATTAGTAATGATCCTATACCCCCCAGAAGTTTCGCTTGTGAAAGTTTTTGTGATTGAATAATTGAGGCACTCATTCTTACACCATAATAATTTCATGTTTCATAGGATATAAATTAGATACATCGATCCATGCTCTATTAACTTTATAGTTAAAGTCTTTGGTGGAAAATCAGAATATGTGGTCTGCTATGAAGCATCATCACGATAAACTAGATCTTTCACAAATAAGATTTTACATAATTACAGTGAGCACATCTAAGTATCGAGAGCTTCTTGAGAAAGGATCTACTAATGACATATCTGGAGGCATAATTGAGAGGATTATCAAGGAGAAGGGAGGCAGGGTCGCTGGTAAGGAGATAATTGATGACGACATCCACATGATCAGATCTAGGATCGAGACTCTTGTTACCAGAGATGATATAGATATAATTGTTTTAACAGGTGGAACTGGGATAGCTCCCAGAGACGTGACTATTGAAGCGATTGAGCCACTCCTCGAGAAAAAACTCGATGGATTCGGTGAGTTATTTAGATTATTAACTTATCAATCAAGAGGTGAGATAGCTATGTTGACACGTGCCTTAGCTGGAACTATAAGAGATAAGGCTATTTTTGCACTACCCGGATCTCCCGATGCGGCGGAGTTAGGAATAAAATTGATTCTTAGTCAAGCGACACATATAGTAAGTTTATTAAGAGGCTTGTAGAGATAAGAGAAAAAAGAGATTATTTAGGTAATAATCCTCTCTTATCTAATTCATCAGCTAACCACTTAAGATCTAGTCTCTCAAGAGTTTCTCTAGTAGGTCTTCCTCTGACCCAGCCTCTCACCTTGTAGTAGTCTTGTAGCATTTGTTTTAATTCCACCACATGTCCTTTGGCTGGTCCCTCGGGCATCGGCTCCTCAAGTAATCTCTTCGGCAATGTATCGTATTCCTCTCCGTCTCCAAATGATAATATGTTGAATACCCTCTCAGCATTATAGATTCTCTCTCCAATTGTTTCAAACTCCTCCTTAGAGATATCCCATCCTGTGACCGCGGATAATTGCTCTGCCAAAACATCACTCCAGTAGGCGAAGGTCACGAATTTACATACTACTAAGCTGTCTAGTGCTGCGAATACGTCTTGGAAGTGTTTCACCCATCTACCTTTGTCAACTGGTGAGAATCTGTCTATGAGCTCAGGTATTCCGAGGATCTCTGGTGATATCATGTAGGCTCTTAAGTGGCATCCTCCTCTGTTGCTAGTTGCATATGCTAGTCCATGAGCTTTTGCTCCTCTGGGATCATATGCTGGAAGCTCTTGACCTCTGACAACCATTGCTAGCTCAGGTGCACCATATTTCTGGGCTAGTCTCATGGCTCCCTCAGCTAAATCATCGCCTATACCGGATCTGTAAGCTGTTCTCCAAACCAACTCCACAAGAAGTTCTCCATTACCCCATCTAACATCTAGTCCCCTAAGCTTCTCTTTAGGAACTTTTCCTTTCTCGACTAACTCGATTAATGTCCCTATTGTATGACCCATAGATATTGTGTCTAGACCAAGTTCATTAGCCAGGTAATTAGCTTTCGCCACCGCAGCTAAGTCATCAGTGCCTGTCTGAGCACCAAATGCCCATAAAGTCTCGTATTCAGGTCCTCCACCCTCTCCTGTGAATGGTGGAGTCGTTACTCTAGTGTATCTAGCACAACCAATTACACAGCCCCAGCAAATCTCTTCTTTCTGCTTCTCCCAATCCATTATTTCTTTAGCGATTCTCTCACCACTTATCTTATCAGCTGTTGGGAACACACCTGTTTGGAAGTTTCTTGTTGGGAAGATCCCATGAGCATTAATTATATTAACAAGAACAGCTGTGCCGTACTTAGGCAGAGCCTCCGAGGTAACAGGCGATTTCTTTGCTAAAGCAATTGATTTTGCAGAGACTTCTCTATACATATCTTCTCTAGCTATTCTAGGCTTCATATGACCTCTCACAGCAATTGCCTTGAGTTTCTTAGATCCCCACACGGCACCATGACCACCTCTACCAGCAGCTCTATTCTTATCATTAATTATCGCAGCTATTCTAGACAAATTCTCTCCAGCGGGACCAATAGTCGCTACTTTAATTTCCTTAGCCTCATCTCTACCCACTACAGGAGTAAGCTCCTCAATTATTCTATCAGTGGTGTCATGAGTATCTCTACCCCACAGATGCTTAGCATCTCTTATCTCAGCCTTACCATCGTAGATCCATAAATAAACAGGTTTCTCGGAGGCTCCCTCAATAATTATTAGATCAAATCCCGCGAATTTTAGTTCTGGACCAAATTTACCTCCACTGTGACTATCATGGATAGTGTTTGTTAATGGAGACTTGGTCACAGAGACCCATCTACCAGGCGAGACAAGACCCGGTATACCTGTTAGTGGTCCTGTGGCAACAATAGCTTTATTCGCGGGACTCAAAGGATCAACTCTAGGATCAACTTCCTTAAGCATGAAATATACTCCAAGGCCTCTCCCACCAATCCACTTTCTGAGAACATCATCTGGCGGAAGATCCTCGACTCTTATTTTTTGATTAGTTAAATCCACCCTAAGAATCTTACCCATATAACCTCCTGGAGGCATTGGAAAACACCTTCAAATAATTATTTATTTTTTGAGAATAAATATATTTATTGATATTTTTGATATTTTACTAATTAAGTTGTGATATGACGAATGCGAGTAATCTGATCATGAGGATTGGTGACTGGGTAATTTATTTAAGTAATGAGTCTAGACCAAAAGAGCTGATGATAGAGATCTCCACCTACTGCAACTATGCTTGTATTCACTGCTTCAGATACGGAGCAAGAGACTTTAAACAATGTTTTATGAGTAAGGATCTTTTCATGAGAGTAATTAATGAAGCGAAGAGAGTTGGTGTGAGAAGAATAATTTTCTCTGGGTGGGGTGAGCCTACTACACATCCTAACTTCATTGAGTTTTATC
>JBMFLZ010000051.1:0-6802 GCA_049970935.1 Sulfolobales archaeon
ATCACCACCGGTGCTTACCATTCTAATCACGCGAGATTAACGGCAGCTTTCGCGAGAAGATCTGGGGTAGATGTTTATCTAGTGCTTACGAAACCTGGTTCTAAGGATCTTAAGGGTAATTTGCTTCTGGATAGATTATTGGGGGCAAAGATACTTCACGCTGATAACCCAGATGAGGCAGATAAAGTAATGAATGAGTTGGCTCAGGAACTTGAGAAGAGAGGTAGAAAACCCTATGTGATTAGTAGAGGAGGTGCTATTCCACCAGGTGTATTAGGATATGCTTATGCAGTATTTGAGTTAGCTGAGCAATTCAGTGAATTAGGTATTAAACCAAACTATATTATTCACGCCTCAGGAACAGGAGCTACTCAAGCAGGACTGATACTGGGTTCCAAATTAGCTGGTTTAGATGCCAAGATAATTGGAATTAGTGTAGGTAGAAGATCTCCTGAGCTGATCAACAGGATCTATAGATTAGTTGAGGAAGGAGCTGAATACGCTGGGGTAAAGATCAAATTCACAATAGATGACATAATAGTATATGATGATTATACCGAGGGAGGCTATGGCGTCATAAATAAGAGAGTTGTAGATGTCATAAGACAAGTCTCTCTCAAGGAAGCTATTTTCCTAGATCCTGTCTACACAGCTAAGGCCATGTTAGGATTAATTGATCTCGTTGAGAAAGGTGTTATTCCACGTGGGAGTAATGTACTCTTTATACATACAGGAGGAACACCAATATTATTCCAATATGATAATGAGATCGCTAATTACTTTGGAGAGGAGTAGTTTTTCACTATATATCTAAAATTAATCATATGAAGAACTGTTTTGGTTAGAAACAATATTCTTAGTTGCTAAAGATACTTAGGGATTTGCTTCTTCTCAATAAAATTCCTGGCTCTAATTACTAGTTCAGAGGTTCTTGATAATCTCATTAGCTCTGATAATCCTAATTCATCTAAAAGCTTTAACTTTGATATCTTCGTAATCTTCTTTATACTAGAAATAGCCTCTGGGGAACTTGTCTCTACTATGCTTCTTGCTAATCTTCTTGCTTCTTCTCTTAATTCTTCTCTAGGCACAAGTCTAGCTATTACACCGACCTCATAGAGTTCTTTGACACTAACGATCCCTGATGTTAGAGCTATTAAAGAAGCTTTTGAGAAACCTAATTGATAAAGACCTATCGTGGTTAGTGCAGGAGGTATTAATCCCCACCTAGACTCAACCCAGCCTATCTTAGCATCCTCTACTGAGATTACTACGTCACCTGTCCAAATCAATTCAGCTCCTCCACCATAGGCGTCTCCATTTAAGGCTATTATCAGTGGTTTAGAGATACTTAGGTACTTGATAAACACTTCTCTAAGGGTCGAGAAGATTTTCTCTATGTCCTCAGGCTTTTCTAGAGAGGCTATCTCCGATAGATCTATACCCGAAGAAAAGTTTTTTCCCTGACCTGTCAAGATAATTATTTTTATAGTATCATCACTATCTAATTCATTAGCTGCTGAGATCATTTCTTTCATTAGCTGTGTACTAAGTGCGTTGTATTTCTCTGGCCTGTTAAGTATTATCCAACCAATGAAGGCTTCTTTCTCTACTAAAACTAGAGGCATATGAGATCCCTCCACTAGAATGTGAGATGATGCAAATAATATGTTTTTTATGCTAGGAAATCTATTCACTAGATAATAGATCTGCTAATTCATCCAAAGATCTTATCTCAGGAGACCATTTGTAGCCATATCTATTTAAGTGAATATTTTTTATACTTAATCTCTCTGCTGTCTCAAGATCGTACTGTGGGTACGCTGATACATGAAGAATCTTCTCTTTACTGACACCCATGATCTCTAGAGCTCTTGTAAAGGCTCTCGGATCAGGTTTGTAGAAACCTGTGTCTTGAGCAGTCACTATGTAGTCAATTAATTCTCTTAATCCATAGAGGGTGACTTCTATGAGATCCCTGTCAGTATTTGATATAACACCTGTTCTATACCCCTTCTTCTTCAGGAGATATAATCCATATATTGTATCAGGGAATGGAGGAGATTTAGCAAATGCTTTCACAAATGCGTCGCCTAATTCATCTCTGTAGCTTAATCCTCTTCTATCCATGATTTTTCTTAAGCAAGTCTTTAAAATATCTTTATATAATCTGTAAGTACTCACTTCCTTGATATCACACTCAAAGTACTCCTCCACCGCATCTCGCGAAACATATTTTGCTATAAATGATCCTATAGAGTATCTCCAATCAACCAATGTTCCGTAAACATCGAATGTTATAATCTCGACTTCTGAGAATTTCCTCATTTACTTACACCAATGATACTATATCAAAACTATATCAAAAAATTAACACCATAATACTAAAAGATGTGAAGTAATATTCTACCCGTAAGCAAACTTTACTCCTTTACCATCTCTCTGGTGATGGAATCTTATTACATTAGGTGGCCCAATGAACCAGCAGGTTCCGCACTCAACACAAGCTACATGATCGAATCTCAAAGTGCTCTTTTCGATGTCTCTCCATGTAGCATTCAAGACTTCAGCAGGATCTATGTTTTTCTTTGTTTTCTTAAAATACTCTAAATTGTAATTGTAAAGATCCTTGAATGAGGCGAATATACCCTTACCCTCAACAACAATAGTGTAGCAATTCACGGGACATGCAACCACCCAGAACTTATGTGGATCTCTACTTGCTTTCTCGTAGTCAACATCTATATGGATATACTCCTTATTCTCCTTGTATAATAGAAGACTTGTTCTACTCTGCACTCTCTGAATAGCATCTCTAGTGTCTCGTGGAGCCAACTTATTGGCGGATCTTGTTTTACCTAATATGCTCAGACCCAGTTTATAACCGAATCCATAGACCAAGCTACTTTCTGAGACAATACTTTCTCTCCTGTATCTCTCTATATCCTTGGCTACAGGCTTTAGCAACTCCGCGTATAGACTAAGTGTTGATTCATCAAATTTACCTCTTGATCTAGCATACTCGTAGGTTTTAGCAGCCATTAAGCCCGTGGCTACTGCTCTTCTCATACCATCTATCATCGCACCTATTTTAACAAATGCTCCTAAGGCATCTCCAATGACCAGGTATCCTGATGTATATGGTTTCTTTAGGAAAACTCTTCTGCCCTTCGGAACGTTATGAGCTGAATACTCAACTAATTTTGCTCCCTCAATTAACTTGGATATCTCTGGGTGAGCCTCCATTTCTTCTAGCATATCAAGAGGCTTACCTATTTTATCAATATTTCTACGGATCGCCTCTAGCATGGATTTCATATCAACAACAATTCCTATGGATATAGTGTTTTTGTTCGTGTATATGAAGCCACCACCCTTAGCACCATACATAAAGTCTCCTGTTACTGCTATAGCTACACCCTCACCTTTCTTTAATCCAAATCTCTGCTCAATATCTCCTTCGCCTAATTCATAGACATGTTTAATTCCGTGATAAACGTCTTCTGGGCCTAAGTATCCTCTTAACCCAGCATCTATAACAAGTGTGCTCGTGACTCCGCTGGCATCGATCACCAGGTCAGCATAGATCTCCTCTTTATGAGTTCTTACACCAATCACCTTGTTATTCTCTTTTATGAGTGATTCTGCGGTTGCGTCTGTGACCACTATTCCTCCTGCATCAACTACTTTTGACGCTAACCACTTATCAAATTTTGCTCTAAGAACTGAGTAGCCTTCTGACTTAAGAGCTTCTCCATGAATAAATTTGTCTAGAAATGTCTCTGATAGATCAAGGAACTTGTATCTGTACTCACCATTAATCTTCTTTTCTTTAGAAAGCATCCATAGTCTATACTTAGTTATTTTTCTCTCTAGAGGTGCTTCCTCAATTAGTTTAGGAAAGAGATCCTTTAGACCAAAACCCTCTAAGTAGTCTATGTAGATAACTCCGCCGGTAACATTTCTCTGACCGGGCACATGCGCTTTTTCTAGAAGAATCACATTATATCCTTTCTTAGCTAAGTAGTACGCTGCAGAAGAGCCTCCCACGCCTGCTCCTACCACAATCACATCGTATTTCTCAACCATTACTTACCGCCCTCGAGTCTCTTTTTAAGTGCCTCCAACAATTTTGGTATTGCAATGTATAGATCCTCATTAATTATGTGAGTAGCTATCTCAAATATTGGTGCATTGGGGTCTGTGTTTATAGCAATTATATTCTCAGAGGTTTGCATACCTACTCGATGCTGAATGGCTCCACTGATCCCAGCGGCTATATATATTCTAGGTGAGACAGCCTTGCCCGTTTGACCAACTTGCATATCATGCTTAATTAATCCCTCCAACTCTTTTATCTCGGCATGGATCAGAGCTCTTGAGGCTCCTAGAGCTGTTTTCACTCCTAACTTACTGCTTATATACTCAATAAACTCTTTAGCCATCTCATAAGCTTTGACAGGATCTGGCTCTCCAGTGGGTCTCTTTAATATACCCATACCTAGACTTAATACAAGATCAGCTTCTCTTAAGGGATCTTTTTCCTCGGGTAGCTTCTCTACTCTTAGTATCCTAAATCTCTTTGCCTCAGGAGGTATAACAGGATCGAATCTTATTAAATCACCTTTTCTGCTAGGATCTCTTGGCGGAGGCTTGAAATATCCTGGTCTAACACCAGCTATTTGAGGTCTATGTCTCGGAGTAAATATCTTAGCGATCCATATAGACGCTGGTCGTATTTGAGCAAGTAAATTACTGAAGGTCTTACCCGCTAACTTAAACTCGAAATCCTCCACATCAAAATCTATGCAATCCGCAGCCATACCTGTTGTGGCTCTATAAGCTACCTTAGGCCCTAGATCTCTGCCTAGATCATCTGCCATAAAGAAGAGAGCCCATGGCTTATAGCGTGTAATCATTTGATATAGTACTTCTGTATACGCGATAGGGTTATAATGCTCTAGATCAGGGTGATCTGCATAGATCACGTAATCAGCCCCTCGATATATTAATTCTCTGAGTAATTCCTCCGGTATCTTGTATCCTAGAATTACAGCACCTACTTTCATGCCAGCTTTTCTAGCCACTTTATTAGCGACGCCTAAAGTCTCTAGACTGATCTCGAATAACTCCCCCTCGATATACTCAATAAAGCCCCAGGCATCTTTGTAGCTCTCTAGATCAGGTGTTGCGGGGAGAAGTCTTGCCTCGAGGGATTGTGCCATGGATCTACACCTTAATTTTGGTTTCTTTAGTTAAAATATCTATTATCTCCTCAGCTAGATCATCGTAATCATATACCTTAGCCAGCTTCTTTGGCACTAATTCATCAACTAATTCTTTTGGGGGGTCTGTGACTATATCACCCTTCTTATACGGTCCATATTCTTTGTCTCCTATCTTCAATTTGTCTATGTCGCTCAGAATCTTAAGTGATTTACCAACGATCTTTTTAATAATAACTTTTCTAACCTCAATAGTTGGCCCCACTTGAGTAGGTGAGCCTAGTAAACCTAACGCTCTTAAATCAGCTTTTATATCATCAGCATTCAAGATTCTTATATCATATACTTTTCCTCTGAAACTTTCTAAAACTGCTTCTCTACGTCTATTAAGAGTTATTGGCGGAGCCTCATACTCAGGTCTTATGGTTAGGAGCGTTGGTAGATCCATTTCAATCTCTTGAATCACTCTACCTATTCTCCTAATTACTCTGATAACTTTCTTGTCAAAATCATAGCTGAAGTTAGTTACGTAAGTAGCATGTGTAACAGGTACACCAATTGCTTCACTCAAGGCTTGACTAAGCTGTGGACCAGTATTCCCAGTTTCACCATCAACAGCTTTCATCCCAAGAAACAATACTAGATCTCTTCTCAGGCTCTCTCTATACTTCTCTAATTCATTTACTAAATCTCTTCTACTAATTTCTCCTTTCGCGAATTTACTCACTAAAGAAAGATCCTTTATAGATGGCTTATCACTGTATATTTTATTTGGTAAAAGATTCTTTTGATAAAGATCATCTGCTAATTTAACTATCTCCTCAACCGACTTATTCTCCTCTAAAGCCCCTATCAAGCGAGAAACGGCCTCCTCATGAAACTCAATGATCTTTTTTATACCTAGAGAAAGAGTATATGCTGTAGCTCTGGTATCCGCGCCAGCCATTCTTCTATCACTTAGTATATACGCTTCATCAACGCCCCACACCTCGTAGTTATATAAAGTATTCGCTATTGGAATAACTCTCTGGTGAGGACCCATAGACAAACTAATTACTTTTCCACCAACTAATCTCTTGAAATATTCAGCCGCCTCTATAGCATGTACATCGTGAGGATTTATTACTAATTGAGCCTCTTCTCTTTTTAATATACCGCCGACTGTTGCTACTTTAGCAATATCTTGTGGAACTGCTTTGTACAAGGCGAAAATAAGCATTTTAAAAATCCACCGTGTTTATATTTACACTGGCGTATTATATACTTTTCTTAAATACTACTATACGTGTATAAATCTGTTTAATGGATCTGCCTAAGCTATAAATTAGGGATTAAAATGAGATTTTCTGTTTGAGACCTCTTAACCCATTTACTAATTCCTCTATGTTACCTGATAATGATAGTATTAAAGGGATAGATTCTTTGTCGGCTAATGTGATAGCTAAAGGATCTATTCTTCTACCGCCGTGAAAAACTACTGCAGCGGGTTTTATAGGAGCTACTCTAATAGCTATCATAGGAGATCTTCCCGTGGATACTTTTGTGAATACAAGTACTCTCTCGCTAGTGGCTCCCAT
>JBMFLZ010000052.1:0-6610 GCA_049970935.1 Sulfolobales archaeon
ATAGAGAAAATAGATATTGAGAGAATTGTTAAGCATATTAGAGAGGATAGGGAGTCTCATTAATGATCAAGTTATTATTTGATGCGTCATCATTAATAAGAGCTCTGAAAGAGAGCACGATAGATCTTCTAAGAAAAAACTATACTCAGTGGCTAACAGTATATGAGATTCTTAATGCATTATGGAAAGAAACATATATAAATATCTTAGAACCAACTGGGTTAGAGAAAGAGATCCTAGAATTAGCCATAAGTAGAGGAGCTTCGACCTATGATGCTTCTTACGTAGCTTTAGCAAAGAAGCATGGTTTAACACTTGTGTCAGAGGATCAGAAATTAAGAGAGAGATACAGAGATCTAATTAAGATCATTAATTTAGACGAGATCTTTTAACAAAGAAAAGTATCTAATACTAACTATCTTTTGTGTTTAACTCATAAGTTTAATCACGAGATTAACTAAGTACGTGCTTAATTGAGTAAATAATTGTTGATGAAAAACTTCATATAAGCTCGCTATTATGTGAGTGAAAAGGTTATTTCAAGCATGTTATACATACAATAGATCAATTTTACTGCTAGAGCATTTATCAGGGGTGGAGAGATCAAGGAAGGTTTCCTAAACATAGTTGAGATGGCTTTCAGAGCATATGACCCATGCTTTGCCTGTGGAACACACGCGGTTCCTGGTGGATTAAGGCTCGTGCTTGAGTTCTATAATGAGAGAGGAGAATTCTTATATAGAAAAGATCTTGGTACTATTAACGCCTCATCCTGCGATCTTTAGCGAAGGAACTTAAACAAATCTCTTTTTTTACAAAAATTTACTCGGCATAAATTGTGCGTGGGAAAATAATTTTTCTAGGTAATAGTCTTTGATAAGATTAGTTTAGTTATTGGGAAATTACTACAAAATAAACTCTCTATAGCAAACATAGAGGCTGAGGTTACTGAGAGAATAGGGATTGGTCTTTTGGATGTATTACTGGATCTTGATCGTGGAGCAGATATCATTATCATAGTTGATAGTGTTTATGTGGATAAAGATGATTTATATGGAGAAGTATTTTTAATAAACCCAGAGAATATGCCTTCAGCTAGTATTAGAGCTCCTCACACTATTTCTCTAAAGGATCTTCTTGATTTAGTAAGGATCTTAGGCAGAGGCGGTGTTAAGTTCTATTTAATAGGTATAGGTATAAGAGATCTAACTACATTATCAGAAGATCTATCGGAGTATCTTAAGTCGAAATTAGACTATATAGTTAACAAGGTCTACGAATTAATTAAATCAATAATTAAACAAAATATCTAGCTCTAAAGGATCTTCTTAGCTATTGTTTCAAAGATTCTCTTTATATCACTACTTGAAACATGTAGAAGACCCTCACTAGTCTCAGTTAAAATATTTTCTCTCTTTAAAAGCTCTATTGCCTCTTCATGGGATATATTATGGTACGCGCATGTAAAAACAATTATTTTCTTAGCTAATGAAGTTAGTTCTCTCACGAATTCTAATTCTTTAATACATCTACTGACCCTACTAGCGATCTCTATTAACGTCTCGTATGTTGCATTAGTCTCTATGCGATTATTAATATACTTTGCTTCGTATCCTTGTAGAGATAGTATTTCAGCCAAGACATCAGGTATTATTGGACCAACACTTCGTTGTATTCTGCTAATCTCTATTTTTCTAGTTGAGTGTTTTGGTGGCAGGATCTCGGCCATGATCTTTTTTATTTCTTGGATCTCTATCTCTGGTGAGAGAATATCTTCGGAAAAATAGATCCTCAATGTGTCACCTATGATCTCGACGCTACTAAATTCTATTCCTTCCTCACTTATTCTAGCGACTAATTCTTTACACTTAGATCCGCACTTGATCACAAAACTCTTTTTAACCATCTCATCTAAATCCTCGGTATTAACTTTTCTTTAATTCACTAAGTTTATATAGATACTTTGTTATAGGAGATCTTGTCTCAGTAAATCCGCATACTGGACACACAAGGTTCTCCTTGAGACGACCCATAAAAGATCCGCATTTAGGACATATAGCCACTATAATACTCGCATTCTGAGATCTCATTGATAAGAAGTATGGTGCTGATCTAGATATTATTTTTGCGTATATGATGTCTCCTACTCTCACGAATTCATCGATACTAGTTCTTCTAGTCTTGGATGGTATTTGAGAAATATGTAATAACCCAGTGGTGTTGTTAGGTAATAAATTAATTAATTCTTTCCCTATTATTCTCGCCATAGCTAATTCACCTCGTGTTTGAGTTATTAATGCATAAACAAAATCACCTGGTAGCAATTTTCTTATTTTCTTAATTGGTTTCGCACTAGCTATTCTATCTCTCAAATCAATCTCTAATAATCCTACTATAGTGGAGTAAAGTACTCCATTTCTCTCAATAATATTATCTCCCGCTATAAACTCCTCCACAACACCTATCACACTACCTGGGGTAACAATCACTCCTTTAAGATCACTATTTTTATCTAGACCACTCATTTTATCAGCAAATAATTTTCTTATTAAATAAAAAGATATTTTTTATCTTGATACTAAATAGTATTTCGTGGATTAATGAGAAATCTATTATACAATTGTGTAATGATCATTTCACAATAGACTAATGTTTAAATACTTCTGAAATAAATAATTCGTGGCTGATATTTTGAGTGATCTGAAGGCGGGAATAATTGGTTGGGGTGCCTATATCCCGCCTTATAGAATAAGGGCTGAGGAAATAAGTGGTTTATGGGGTTTTGATCCTTATACAGCGAAGGTTATATGGATCGAGGAGAAAGCTGTGGGAAATATTGATGAAGACACTATAACAATTGGTTGGAGAGCCTCAAAATACGCCCTCCAGAGAGCAGGTGTGGATCCCTCTGAGATAGAGGCCATATTCGTAGGGACTGAGTCTAAGCCCTATAGCGTGAAACCCTCAGCAACGGTTATAGCTGATGCACTAGGTATTCCACCAGCTAAACTAACATCTGATTTAGAATTCGCTTGTAGAGCGGCGTCTGAGGCTATTAGAATAAGTATTTCTCTCGTTAATACAAAAACCGCTAAATACACACTTGTTATTGGAGCTGATACTGCTCAGGCATCGCCCGGAGATGTTTTAGAGTTCACAGCGAGTAGTGGAGGTGTCGCATTAGTCATAGGATCTGTAGAGAATGCTGCTGCGGTAATAGAGGATTCATATACCTACGTAACCGACACACCTGATTTTTGGAGAAGAGAACATGCTCCTTACCCAGAGCATGGAGAAGCATTTACTGGAGAACCTGCTTACTTTAATCATATAATAAATGCTGTTAAGGGATTATTCAGCAAAGGGTATAAACCAAGTGATTTTGACTACGCAGTATTTCATCAACCCAATGGTAAATTCCCTCTCCAAGTAGGATCTAAACTTGGTTTTCCGAAAGAGAAGATCTTGCCGGGTCTAGTTACTCCTTATATAGGAAACACATATAATGGATCTGCATTAATGGGTTTAGCGAAAGTCTTAGAAGAAGCTAAGCCAGGATCAAGAATCTTATTAGCTCCATTCGGTAGTGGAGCCGGGTCTGATGCTTATGCCATAACTGTCACAGAGAAGGTTCTTGAGAAAAGAGATAAAGCACCTAAGGTAATTGATATGATATCTAGAAAGATCTATATAGACTATGCTAGATATAGCAAAATGAGAAATAAGATCCTTAGATACATGAGGTGAGCAAGTAATGAAGAGTTATATAGTTGCCTCTGCCGCTGTAAAAATAGATAGATACTATGAGAAGGGATACAAGGAGTTATTCAGAGACGCTGTTGAGGAGCTCTACAAATATGTAGATGAATTAGATATTGATACAATAATTGTCTCTTCAATGGCTTCTGAGTTAATAGATCATCAGAGTAATCCAGCTGTGATATTAAGCGATTACATGTCTATTAGAGACGTGAGAATATATAGAGTAGAGAGTGGAGAGGCCTCAGGAGCTGCGGCTGTTCAATTAGCTGATTCATTGATTAAAGCTGGTGTATCAAAGAAGTTAATGGTTGTTGGAATTGATAAATTATCTGATCTACCGGTTAGTCACGTGGCTTATGCATACATGGCTTTGAAAGACTCGGACTATATCCAGATCCAAGGAATTTCTCCACTAGCTGAATCAGCTATTTTAGCTAAGCTCTACATGAGAGAATACGATTACTCCTACGAGGATCTGTTTATTTGGCCTTATACGATGCATCAGAACTCTCCCGATACGCCTCATGCTCAGCTCAGATTCAAGATATCACCTGATAGCTACAAAGATTCACCTATACTGGCGGAGCCTCTCAGACTACTAGACTCGTACCCATTTGGAGATGGTGTATCTATACTCTATATAGTTTCTCAGGAATATTTGAGAGAATATGACTCAGCTGTCTCAATAGAAGGCACAGGTTCATCTAATGATACAGCAGATCTTGCTTCTAGAGAAGACCTATTATACTTCAAAGCAGTTCGTAGAAGTTTTGAACAAGCACTTGCAATGGCTAAGATTGAGAAAAACAGCATTAAGTATATGGAGATCCATGATAACTATACACCAAACGCATTCTTAGTAATCGAGTCCCTGGGTCTCGTAGAGAGAGGAGAGGCTCCCGAGAAATTTGAGAACTCAATGATTAACTCGATCCATATTAACTTAAGCGGTGGATTAAAAGCCAGAGGACATCCATGGGGTGCAACAGGAGTATATCAGATATATGAGATATTTAGTGCACTTATGGGATCCTTCAAAAAATCAGTGCTTGGAGAAATAGAGTATGGATTAGCTCAAAACATGTCGGGTGTGGGAGAAGTGAGTTATTGTACAATTCTTAGAAGAGTGAAATAAGATGTATGAGAAGTCACCTGCTAAAATATGGAGAAATAGAGATGTGGTCTATAGATTAAAATACACCTACTGTAGAAAATGTGGAAAAAGCTTCTACCCACCTAGGGCGAGATGTATCTACTGCGGATCAAATGATGTAGAATATAGATACTCTAGTGGTCGAGGGGTTCTTAAGGAATACACCATAGTCTACCAGGTTCCAAAAGGATTTGGTGAGCAAAGTCCTTTAGTGATCGGGTTAGTAGAGCTTGAGGAAGGATTTAGAGTAGTCTCTCAGATAGTAGATGTGGAGTTAGACAAGATCCGTGAGGGAATGAGGGTCGAGGCTGTTTTAAGAAGAATGTTTGTTGACGGATCCACAGGATTAATACAGTATGGACTGAAATTTACTCTCTCACCACAATAATTTTCTTGGGTGTCTCGTATAGGTGCTGAAGATTCTTTAGAGAAGATTATTTCAGAGACCATAGAGAAATTAGAACGTGGAGAGATAAGATTCAGTGAATTAGATAAGGTAGTTGGAAACAAGAATCTCGCAACAATTATAAGGAGGAAATACCTTGAGAAGAAATATGGTGTATCATTATCATCAATAGCTCACACAATAATTGATTTTGAGGAGGTCGTTGGTAGAAATATTGAGAATCCTATAGGAGCAGCTCAGATACCAATTGGTGTCGCAGGTCCTCTAAAGATTGTTGGTGAACATGTGAAGGGAGAATTCTATATACCAATGGCAACTACCGAGGGAGCTCTCGTAGCAAGTGTTTCTAGAGGCGCTAAAGCGATTACCCTGAGTGGTGGTGCTTATTCTCTTGTTCTAAGAGATGGTATGACGAGAGCACCTCTCTTCAAGTTACCAAGTATTAGAAAAGTTAAAGAATTCATAGATTGGGTTAGAGAACATTTCGAAGATATTAAGAAAGTTGCTGAGTCCAAGACTAGACATGGAAAACTTGTTTCAATAGATCCTTTTGTTGCAGGAAATAATGTTTGGCTTAGATTCAGGTACACGACAGGAGACGCTATGGGAATGAATATGGTCACCATAGCTACTGACGCAGCTTGTAAGTTTATTGAAGAAAATTTCCAAGAGGCTAAATTAATAGCCCTTAGTGGTAATATGTGTAGTGATAAAAAACCTACGTATATAAATGTTTTACTTGGTAGAGGAAAAACAGTTGTCTCAGAGATTGTTTTGAAGAAAGATGTGGTTAAAGAAGTTCTCAAGACTGATATTGACTCAATGATTGAAGTTAATATAAGAAAGAATCTATTGGGAACATCCTTCGCCGGCGGAATTGGACAGAATGCTCACGCAGCAAATATCATAGCTGCAATATTCATAGCAACTGGGCAAGACGTAGCTCAAGTAGTTGAGAGTAGCATAACTTACACGTGGATGGAAAAGACTCCTGATGGAGATCTCTATGTATCGGTCACCATACCCAGTCTAGAAGTAGGAACTGTTGGGGGTGGTACGTGGTTGCCTACTCAGAGAGAGGCTCTGGCTCTTTTAGGTGTTCAAGGATCTGGTGAGGAACCCGGTCTAAACGCTATTAGATTTGCTGAAATAGTGGCGGCCGCGGTATTAGCAGGAGAGATAAACCTAGTAGCGGCAATAGCCTCCGGGGTATTGGCTAGAGCTCACGAGAAATTAGGTAGAGGAAAAAAGTAATTTTTCAGAAAGATTTATCTCTCAGGTATCTCTGG
>JBMFLZ010000053.1:0-6202 GCA_049970935.1 Sulfolobales archaeon
ATATTAACACCTATTTTCGCAGGAACCTTTATAGCGATACTCTCAATTTTTAAACCAGATAAGTATAAGTCTCTTGCAAAAGATTTTGACAAATTTTTATCAGATATACTCATGATCACTATGTACATGGCTCTCTCTATTTTCTTCTGGTCCGTAGCTATGGTGTCTTTATATGAATATTTAATAATGAGTTCTTTAAAATTACCTATTTTCTTTGTATCTTTAGCCATGATTTTTGGTTTCATTGTATTCATTGAGGCTATTAATACATTATTTAAAATGTTTAAATTATCAAAAGCATAATATTGTTAGAGGAGCTCCACTCAATTAATACTTAACATGGTGTTTACTATGAAAAAATCTGTTAATAAGCCTTATACGATATTTGTATCCTTAATACTGATCTTTATAATCACTTTATCATTGACGTATTTCTGGTTTAGTGAGGGTAGAGCTAAGACAAGTCAACAAATTTATTTTAAGCAAGAATTAGACATAGTCTCATTAACCAATGCGATAAATAATTTTACTCTCTCAATCTACGGATCAATAGCTAAAGATCATTCCAGCAAGAATCTTGTTGTGTCTCCCTTTAACATATATGTTGCATTACTAATGCTTTATGAAGGAACTAATTCTACGACAAAGAAAGAGTTAGGATCTGTATTGGGTATATACGATAGTGATGCCTGTATGGTTTATAGAGATCTGATCTCTAAATTACCTCTTGGTGGAGATAATGATACGAGACTTTACTTAGCTAATGGAGCATGGCTCAAAATAATTTTCCTTTTAAAGAGAGTTATGTAAATAAAATCCGATCATGTTATCAAGGAGATATCTCATATTTCACTAATACAGAAGAACTTATCAAAGAAGTTAATGAATGGGTTAAGGAGAGAACCAGAGGATTGATCAAGGAATTATTAGTTAGGGTACCAGATAATACAGTAGCAGTACTTGTCTCAGCTATATATCTCTATGCGCTGTGGCTAGAAGAGTTTAAGCCCTCTACCCATATCATGTTCTGGACTGGGGAGAAATACGTAGAAGCTAACGCCATGGAGGTCAAAGGCTCTCACCTGAAAGTAGTCGAGAGCGATAATTACTTGGCAGTCGAGATACCGTATCGAGGATCGAATCTATCGATGGTGGTTATAATGCCCAAAGACTTCAGAGAGACTTTAGCAAATCATAGAAATCTGATCTTGGAGGCTCTCAAGAGACTTGATGCCACGGAGAATAGGGGAGCCACACTTAGAATGCCGAAATTCGAGTTTGAGTTCAAGAGTAGTGTCAAAGAGAATCTAAAGTCACTAGGTGTGAGAGAAGTCTTTCTACCTGGTGTAGCAGATCTGAGAGGCATGGCTGATGTCCCGAGAGGTGCTATATGGGTTAATGACGTGATTCATCAAGCAGTAATAAAAGTAAATGAGAAAGGTACAGAGGCTGCGGCTGCAACAGCAATAATAATAGTACCTGTACTGGCGCCAGTAACAGTAATAGAGATCAATAAACCATTTATCTTTATAATAAGAGATAGAGACACAGGTGTCATATTATTTATAGGTCATGTTGTAGATCCGACATTAAGAAGTTAGAAAATCTCTTGTGCAAAAAGTTGAATTTTTCTTTTTGAAGACTTGTAATAGAATAGATCCGTAAGAAAGTAATTGTAATAGACTGAGTTAATAGACTTTAAAAAGTCTTTTTTAAATAAGTTGAATAAGTATTGTAAGTATCGATTAGTGGAACTTAGCCACCGAGCATGATTTATCATGATATAAATATGGTTTCAACACCTAATTTTCTGGCTATTGATGCCTGCTCATAATCGCTCGTTAAAAGTTTTCCATATTTTAAAGCTTGTGAGATGTATAATGCGTCGTATACTGTTATATTGTTTTCTAGTGCTATTTTAAATGCTTGATCAATGTATTTCTCCTGAGACTCAATGATTATAACACCAGCATCAATTAATTTCAGGAAGTGTCTATATATTGTGAAAGCCATTTCTTTTGATATGTATCCACGAATAATACTATGTCTCCATATAGCATTAGCAATTTCCTTAATAACATGGTCAATAGAGTAAACGGTTTTGCTCAGGTATTCTTCGACCTCCTCCCAGTTTTCTTCTCTAAGTAGATATTTAGCTAATGTGGATGCATCAATTACTGTCACGATCCTCCCTCACGTATCGAGATACAGTTCCTTTCGGAACCTCAGGTAATTGTTCAATTACTTTTCTAGTCTCCTCTAAGACATACCTCTTATAGAGTTCTTCGATGCGTCTCTCAATGAATCTTCGGATCTCCTCACTCCAATTGACGTATTTCTTTAATAGATCCATTTTCTCTTTAATATTTTTAGGAACACGGATACTCACAACGACACTCATAATACGTATCCATTTAAATATATGTATACAATTCTATAAATTAAGCTGTTGATTTACTAATTATAAGTTGATTACTTAACACCTAATGCAAATGTATACTTATCAAACGATTTACCCTGTATACTTATTTTGTGCTGAGGATGATTATGGTTAGGAATGATCTTGTGTGTTAATATAGGAGGTTGATATTATAATAGATTTTGAGAGATGTATGGTGAAGGTTTTCTATTTTGTGCTGGGGTGTTCCTGCGGTTATCAAGAGAATTTCCGAGGATAAGGTTTATGCTTTAGTTGATTTTGGTGATGGTGTTGATAGAGAGGTTGTTATTGGTATATCTGATGAGGAACTTAGAGAAGGTGATCTTGTTCTTGTTCACGCTGATGTTATTATTTCTAAGATCGATGAGAGAGATCTTGAGGAGCATAGGAGGTACATAGATCTTTTATTAAATGAGATCTCCGAGAGGTAGAAGCGGATTGAGTGATTTTATAAAACTTTCTCACGGCTCTGGAGGAGTTGAGATGCGTGAGTTACTAATGAAGCTTATCGTGAACAGAGTCGAGGATAAGCTAAAGAGATATGGAGATGGTGTTGGTCTGACATTCTAGATGATGGAGCAGCTATTAGAGTAGGGGGGAAGTATATTGTTGTTTTAACTGACTCCTACACTGTCAAACCCCTATTTTTCTCAGGCGGGGATCTAGGTGTTTTAGCCGCGGCCGGATCTATCAATGATGTTCTGATGATGGGGGCGGTGCCTGTGGCTATGATGGATTCAATTATTGTTGAGGAAGTTTTTCAATAAGTGATCTCGAGAGGATCATAGAATCTTTCCTCAGAGTACTTAGAGAAGAAAATATTGCCTTGATAGACGGAGACTTCAAAGTTATGCCGAGAGGAGAGATCGATGGCGTTGTTATGAATACTACGGCAATTGGTTTAGCTGATAGATTAATTATTGATAAACCAGCTCCCGGGGACAAAATTATTGTATCAGATTATCTAGGGGATCACGGAGCTGTTATAATGATGTATAGATTAGGTCTAGCACAAAAAACAGATATTCTCGAGAAGAGTTTATTAAGAAGTGATGTTAAATCATTAACGAAGCTAATGATCCCTCTCATAGAGAGATACGGAGAATATATTCACGCAGCTAGAGACCCCACTAGAGGTGGTTTAGCAGGTGTATTATATGAGTGGATTAGTGGGACAAGAAATATTATTTTGCTGAGAGAAGAAGACATCCCTATTAGAGAGCCTGTTAGGAGATACTCTGAGATGTTAGGAATAGATCCTCTCTATCTAGCTAGTGAGGGAGCAGCGGTTTTCTCCGTGGATCCCAGTATCGCAGATGAGCTTGTATCCTTTATTCATAGTCTAGGTTTTAAAAACGCAAAAATTATTGGTGAGGTTAAAGAGTCGAGTAGACTAAGTGGAAAAGTTATTCTAGAGACAGTTGCTGGAGACTTGAGAATACTTGATCCCCCGAGAGGAGAAATTGTCCCAAGGATCTGTTGATGAAGTAAAAAGAATCAAGATACGAAATACGGAAATACTAATAAAGAAAGGATCTTTTGATATAGAAATTGTATATGACGGAAAGAAACTCTGTATTTTCTCAGGTCCTTACGTGGAGAGTAGCTGTAGCATTATTTTGTACTCGAGAGATATACCTAATGTGAAGAGTTTGGTTTCGGGAGCTGATAAAAAGATCTTTTTGTTGGATCCATTTAAGATCTCGGTGTTTGAGTCTAATAAGTCCTTTAGTTATATCGTGGAAACAGATATAAGGATCTTGTATTTTAATCCCTCTGTAGATACCCGTGAAGTTCTTAGCTATGTTGCGAAAAATTATCAAAAGATCGATGTCCTGGTAATATTGTTAGATAGAGACTACATAACTCCTGAGTTCTCCTCCGAGATCCTTAGAGGCGTAAGAGCATCTATTACGATACCCTTATATGTGTATGTAGATGATTTCTATGTTTTTAGAGATTTAATTAATTACTATACGCAGGTGATTAGACCATAGATCATGAACGTGAAAATCTGATCTCGAAGTTGGTCTCGAGAGACTATATAATTCCTCCATCAATGAGATTCAAAACAGTGAGTTTTAGAGATTACATGATTATTTACAAAAGATCTATTGAAGACCCCGAGAGATTCTGGGAGAGAGAAGCAGAGAAACTTATTTGGCGCAGAAAATGGAGTATTGTGAGATCTGGTGAGAGATCATGGAGTAGATGGTTCTTAGAGGGAGAATTAAGTGTCTATGAGAACCTCATTGAGAAACACACTAATACTGAGTGGATAATGTCTAAACCAGCTATCATTTGGGAGGACGAGGATTATAATACTCGAATAATTTTTTACTCAGATCTCCGAGACAGATCCCTGGTTATCTCAAAGAGTTTATCTGAGTATGGGGTCGGGAGAGGGGATTGGGTAGTATTCTATGCCACACCCTCGATCGAGATATTCGAAATATTTCTAGCCGCGATCTATTTAGGAGCAGCGGTAGAGTTTATCTTCACAGGCTTTGGGATCGAGGAAGTGAAAAAAAGAATCTTTAATAGAAAAGCTAGACATATTGTTGTTGTAGATGGCTTCTTTAGGAAGAGAAGATCTATTAATTTATTAAGAGTTCTCGAGGAAGCTATCGAGAAAAATAGTTTCGTCAGAAACGTATTTGTTGTGGAGAGAATCGGTGTATCATCCAGTGATCCGAGGATTGTTTCTTATAATGAATTATTAAAAGGATCAGTTAATAAACAAGATCACGTAAAGTATAGATCCACAGATGCCTTAATTGGTTTACACGTGGGGTATGAGGAAGATTTTAAACCAATAACACATCCAGCTGGGGGATATCTAGTTCAGGTGTATTCAACTTCTAAATGGATCGGTTTAAGACCTCGGGACACATACTTCTGCACTGTTTGGCCTGGTTGGATAACAGCTTATTCATATATTTTCTTCGGTCCTCTAATGATTGGTTCCACTATAATTCTCTATGAGGGAGCACCTGATCATCCTTCTTGGGAGAGATGGTTTGAGATCTTAGAGAATTACTCAGTGACATTATTCCTGACTACAAGTGGTGCTCTAAGGATCCTTCGAAGAAATATTCAGGATCCTTTAAAAAAATTTAGATTAGATACACTCAGAGCAATATTAACCACTGCAGAACCCCTTGAGAGAGATGTTTGGTTCTGGACCTATCGTAGCGTAGGGACAGGGACGAGACCTATAATAACATCAGATCCTGTGGAGCTAAGCGGAAGGATCCCCGTGATTAATCTTTATATCCAGAGTGAGATAGCTACATTCGCCACAGGCAACTTAGTTAACTATGTCTTCCCACCGATTCTACCAGGATCCGCGGGACCACCTATACCAGGTTTCCACATAGAGGTGCTAGATGAGAATAATAATTCTGTCATAGGATCTATTGGTCGATTAATTATTAGAAATCCGTGGCCCTCAACACCTATTGAGGCGCCTGAGGAGTTTCACAAAAGCTGGGATCAAGGGTTTTACGACACAGGTGATCTAGCTATTATGAATGAGAATAAATACGTGTTTCCACTAGGTAGAAGAGACTCTGTGCTCAAGATCAGTGGTTACAGAATAAGTCCTGGAGCAATAGTAAAGACACTTATGAATTACTCCAATAAGATACTTAGCGTCAGAGTCGCTAGAAAATATGATGAATTAAGATTCGAGACACCCGTAATTTATTATGTGGGTGAAGAGGATCCTGATAATATAAGAAGAATCATTCGTGAGAAATT
>JBMFLZ010000054.1:0-6028 GCA_049970935.1 Sulfolobales archaeon
GATGAAATGGTGCCGTAGGATACACATAGGATCTTATCTCATCTAATTTAATAAGATCTTTTGTTGAGAGTTGCATAAATCCTATTTTTTCGCCTACGTAGAGAAATCTGTTATTATCTGCATTAGCCACCTGATCTAATACTTTTCTATAAAGCTCCTTAAGAGAAGTGTATTCCTCCAAAATATTTATAGTAGTAGCATTTTTTGCAGAACTTCTCCATTTCACACCAAATCTCTCTCTGGTTATTATCTCGGTGAATCCTCTAAGTTCTTCAATTACATCGCTATCTCTTATATGCTCAGAGAATTGGACCCGACCTGTGTCATCAAGTATCATATATTTACCTACTACACTTATGCCTCTTCTCAGAATAGGAGTCTCAAGATCGTTTCTGTAACCCACTATAGTTAAGATGAGTTCCTGACCTGGTGAACATATCATGTCTCTTAATACGCCTGGGATCCCTAAGGGAGTTGATACGAGACATTCATCTTGAGAGATTTTTTTCTCCACTACTCCTTTATACACAGCATACAGAGGTTTAGGCTCCTCAATGATTGATGAAGTAAAGTACTTTCTAAAGATCTCTGTTGCTTTATCAACAGCTTCTGGGAAACCCATAAAAACAATTACATCTTTGTACTCATCATCATTCTTAACAGTTAAATCGGTGTATGCCGCAAGATCTTCCTTACCTATTCCTAATCTATTCATTAACTTTGTACTAAGATCACCAAATACGAAGCCTTCGTCAAGAAATATTTTTGCAAGTGCTGTTGAGTAGATTCCTCTTATCCTAACAGTAAAAATGTTACGACCGCTGCTCACCGTAATAGCTTCCCTCAATTAATCTTTTACGGTTTCTAGTAAGGTGACTATGTTCCAAAGAGTTGTTCTCGCATGCATAGGCATATTAGGATCTTGACTAACTTCATCCAATACACTTACCGCATTTGAGGCTCTCACACCTGGGCTAAGACTAGTGTCCTGAAGAAACTTAACTGCTTGCGTTGCCGCCCTCCTTATGTTCCTCGGTATAGATGGGTCATTAATGATCATCATTAATAGAGTAAGAGCCTGCTTTAATTTTGCCTCATTACTTTGCGCTCTAATATCTTGCGACACTTTTTTATCACCCAATAAACATTTAATTTATAAATCCTAATTATCTTAATCTAATTTTTAACCTAGAATACAGTGTTATTATTATAGGTTAATTAAATGAGTGGAGAAGCTATTAGTCGAGAAGAAACAATTAAGAAAATGGCTGAGCTACTAAGAAGCGGTGCAGCAATGCTTGCTGAGACCTGCCCTATTTGTGGCTCACCTCTCTTCAGATTAAAAAGTGGAGAAGTTGTTTGCCCCATACATGGCAGAGTCTATATGGTGTCTCGCGACGAGGAAATAAGTAAGATATCTACGGAGACTGTTTTAACAAGACTAGAGAGTTTGGCTTCATCTAGAATAGATGCTCTCATGAGAAGAATCTCAGAATCAGAAGAAGACGAGAAAGAGATTCTAGAGAGCATAAGTAGATGGCTAGATATACTTATCAAGATTCGTAGCATAAGGAGAGAACAGATTAAATAGCATTAAAGCTTATATAATATCTTATATATAAAGTTACATGTCTAAGATGAGTGTATACAAGAGATACAGGGAAGATCTCAGGATAATGATACTGAACATATTAAGTAAGTCTCCTAAACACGCTTATGCATTAATGACGGAATTAGAGGATCTATTTGGTTTCAGACCTCCTACAAGCATAATATATCCTCTACTAAGAAGTCTTTATAAAGAAGGTTTAGTAAAGTTCTCTGAAGAGTCTAAAGGCGGAAGAAAACTAAAGATCTATCAATTAACAGATAGTGGACATTATTATCTCGAGAGAAATAGAAGTCTCTTAGAGAAAGCAATGAATCATGCTTATAAGCATAGGCTACTTAGAGAAGTGGGTGTTTCTAGAATCTTTAATGTATTACGTGAGCTACACGAAAACATAGATAGATTATCAAATGAGCAATTAGAGGAAGTTAAACGAATAATAATGTTTTTTGAGAGAGATCTGAGAAACATAATTTTATTAAAGAGGTGATTTTAATGCAACCAATTATTGAAACAAGAAATCTTGTTAAGAAATTTAAAGATATAGTAGCAGTTGATTCTATCAGTTTTAAAGTTTATAGAAACGAGATCTATGGTTTATTAGGACCTAATGGCGCTGGTAAAACAACAACTATTAATATCCTAATAACTTTGTTAAAGCCTACATCAGGTGAAGCTTATATAGATGGCATAGATGTTGTTAAGAAACCAACTGAGGTTAGAAAGAGAATAGGTGTAGTTTTCCAAGATCCCTCGCTAGATATGTTCTTAACAGCTTATGAGAATATGTATATTCATGGCAGGATCTATGGTTTAAGCGGGAGAGAACTTGAGAGAAGAATCTATGAATTACTTGATTTCGTAGATCTTAAGCAATACGCAAATAAAGTAGTTAGATACTTCTCGGGTGGCATGAGGAGAAGATTAGAGATTGCTAGAGCACTTATCCATGAACCAGAGATACTATTCTTAGATGAACCCACGATAGGACTTGATCCGCAGACTAGAAATAAAGTATGGGAGTACATAACAAGGATTAGAAGAGAGAAAGGTGTAACGATACTAATGACTACTCACTACATGGATGAAGCAGAAATGTTATGTGATAGAATTGCTATTATGGATCATGGGAAAATAATTGCTGAGGGCACAGCAGATTATCTTAAGTCTCTCGTAGGATCAGATGTCGTGATTGTGAGATTTCAAGGGCAGAAGAGTATTTGCTTGGAACCTGGCAACGGAATTTTATCGTGTAAAGAGATCATGGGCGGAGTAGAACTTATTGTTAAAGATGCAACTAAGATTCTGCCCAGGATTTTTGAAGAATACGAGTTGAGAGGTGCTTCAATAGCTGAGATCAGTTATAGGAGACCTTCTCTAAATGAAGTATTTCTACATTTAACAGGGAGAGAACTTAGAGATAGTCTAGAAGACACGCCTAAGCCTATTAGAAGATGGAGGTGATCCAGATGAATATCTATTTCAATGCTTTCTACACAATGGTTTATAGACAGATTAGAAGATTTATTAGGGCGAGATCTAGAGTAGTGGTCTCTATAGTTCAACCTGTTCTGTGGATAATATTATTCGGTATGGGAATGGGTGGTGTATTTAATTTCTCTAATCCTATGATTGATCAATTTATAAAGCAACAATTTGGTGGATTAGACTACGTAACCTTCTTAGCCACAGGAGTTATCTCCATGAGCATATTCATAGGATCTTTCATAAGTGGTGTGTCAGTGATATTCGATAAACAATTCGGTTTCCTAAAAGAGACATTAGTGGCGCCCTCACCTAGAGCATTCGTTTTATTGGGTAGAGCGGTGGGAGACTCAATAGTTATATTACTCAACTCCATGATTATAATGGCTCTTAGTTTTCTAATCGCTAAAGGCTTAAGAATTGAAGGCGTCCCTATCGCAATAGCCTATGGCTTTCTTCTCTCAGTGGGTTTCTCATCATTAGGTATAGCAATCGCTACTAAGATGAATAGTATGGAGGGATTTCAGATGCTAATTAATTTAGTAATAATGCCTCTTCAATTTCTTAGTGGAATATTCTTTCCTCTTCAGAGAATGCCTGAGTGGATGCAATTAATAGCTAAGGCGAATCCTCTCACCTATGCCGTAGATGGTATAAGATATTGGTTAACGGGGGTCTCCGAATTTAATCCCATAATGGATATGATTCTATTATCAATATTATCTCTGATCTTTATATTAATCGCTATTATTACTTTCGAGAGAGCAACAATCGAAGATTAATAAACATCTATTTAAAAGCTTGATAGATACTTTGAATAAGAGATGTTGAATATGAGTAGCGATAAGAAGTGCTTCAGGAAAATAGGTTGTGTATCGAGCCTAGGAATGGGTACATGGGACATAGGCGGAGGCTTCTGGACACCAGATTATAGTAGAGACAGAGAGTCTGTGGAAGCTCTGAGAAGAGGTATTGAATTAGGTATTAAACTCATAGACACAGCCGAGATGTATGGCGGAGGACACTCCGAGGAGTTGGTAGGTGTAGCGATAAAGAGTTTCGACAGAGAGGAGTTATTTATAGTGACAAAGGTGTGGCCTACTAATGCTTCATATGATTCCGTCCTGAGATCTGCTAGAGCAAGTATGAATAGACTTGGGACATACATAGATCTTTACTTACTTCATTGGCCAAGCGAGAATGTACCTATTTGCGAGACTATCAAAGCATTTGAGAAACTTGTTGATGATGGAGTAATAAGATTCTATGGAGTAAGTAATTTTAATGTAAGGCAGATCGAGGATGCGAGATACTGCTCAAAGAAATACGATGTAGTAGCTGTTCAGAATAGATTTAGCTTATTCTATAGACACGACGAGAAAGACGTTATTCCCTACGCCAAGAGAGAGGGATTATTATACATGGCATATACTCCTATAGAAAAGGGCGCTGTAGCTAGAGAGGAGTTTCTAAGGAGAATAGGCGAAAAATATGGTAAAACAGCTGTTCAAGTAGCTCTTAACTGGCTTATAAGCATAGATCCTGTTGTACCAATACCCAAAGCCTCAAAGATTCAGCACGTAGAGGAGAACGCTGGGGCAATGGGTTGGAGATTATCTAGAGAGGATTGGGAGGCTATAAGCAATAAATACAGAATATGATTATCTCTTTTTAGGAGCTCTTATAGAGACTCCTTTAGCATAATAAGCATAGCCAATAGTTAAGCCTGCTAAGATCCCAACAAACACACCAGCACTAATCCACGTGGCTCTCTCCGTGGCTTCAGGTGGTCTAGTTGTTGTTATACTAAGAACTTTATATTCAGTGTATGTATATGTAGGTAGTTCTCTAAAGTAGATCGTGGTTATATTGGTTATTATGGTAGTGTTTATAGCAACAGTATTTTGTGTGAAAGTAGTATATATTGTTTCTTGAAGAATGGTCGTCTCGGGATAAACGGTTTGAGTAAGTAAGATCGTGGTTGTATTTATAGGATAAGTATACGTGTAGGTATAAGTTATTGTGACATTCTCTAGTATGGATGGCTGTGTTGTTTGGGAGTATGTGGTAGCGTTGCTAAATAAAAAAATTATCATTACCATACTTATGAGAGTGATTAAAGTGATTCTGAGAATCATGAGATTATTTGATCTATTGCTTAATTCCACATGTGTCACCAGAGAAAATATTAAGAAGAGGTTTTAAAAGGAACCTCCCTGGTTTTTTAAGAACCTTTACTTATTCTGGAGAGATGTCAAAAGAATCACAGAAGCTACTTCAAGATCTCTATAAGATCACTTCTAAATATGAGTTGTTAGTGAAGATGTGGTCTCTCTCAATAACTCAAGGAATTTTTCAAGTAGATCCTGAGGCATCTTATTTAGCTTAAATAGATACTTAATTACTCTGAGAGGCGCATTCTTATCCACTAAATTCGATATCAAGTATCTAGCTACTGCACCAGGATCTTTATACATGAAGATTACACCACCTAGTCTAGGACTAAATATAGTGAATTTATGCGTTGAGGTATATTTTATCTTAATGATCCTAAGATCTTTTTCAATAGATGATATTCTCTCAAGCATATCCTTGGTAATAACTACTCCAATCTTTTTTCTTATCTCTGAAGATGTCACAAAGCCTTTATCATTTATGATTCGGATAATACTATCTATAGTCTCTGAAATCTTCTTATCTCTCAACTGTTTTCTCAAAGATCTTTTGCTTATACCATATAACTTCTTGTATTTATATATGCATGATAAAGATACACCTAATGTCTCGGCTATGTCTCGATCTTTTAATCCACGGGATATCGCCTCAAGGAGTGTCTCTTTTGAGATCTCGGGACATCTAGTTTGTTTTCTAAATACTATGCCAAGAGCTTTTAAATAAGCCGCTATGGTTCTAGGACTTACCTTCATTAGTGAG
>JBMFLZ010000055.1:0-6011 GCA_049970935.1 Sulfolobales archaeon
TAGTTAATTTAGCTGGAGAGGCTGTGGGCATAGCTACTGCTATAATTCCCTATGCGCAAGGCATAGGTTTCGCTATCCCCATAAATCATGTGAAAAGATTTGTTCATATAATATCTGTATTTGGTAGACCTGTTAGAGCATGGATTGGTGTTTACGTAGCTCAATTAACTCCTGAAATGGCTAAGAGTATGAGACTAAATATTAAAAAAGGTGTTGTGGTAGTGAAAGTTCTTCCTGGCACACCTGCTTATGCAAAGGGTATTAGAAACGGGGATATAATAATTAAGGCAGGAGGTCTCGAGACAGCCACACCAATAGATCTTAGAAGAGCTATAGAAGATAACATAGATAAGGGAGAAATAGAGCTAGAGATCGTAAGAAGAGGAGATAGATACAGAGTAATCGTGCCAATATACATAGAAGAACTCTAGAACAATACTCTTAAAATAATGAATATTAAAGATATTAGTAGGGGCCCGTAGTCTAGCCTGGTTAGGACGCCGCCCTCACACGGCGGAGGTCCGGGGTTCAAGTCCCCGCGGGCCCACTAGGACAATACTATAAACCACCCACATACTGAGGAATGTTTTATCGATCCTTGATCATCTCTTCATTGACGCTTACTGTATAGTCTACTAACTTATATATTTGATCTGTTTTTATTCATATTATCACATTGCATGATCTAGATCATTTTTCACAGAGCATATATAAATGTGAACTTAATAAATATAATTCTAGACTTTTGGAGGTGGGTTCATTTTGGGAAGTAATCTCATTATTAGAATAATATTAGGAATAGCATTAATACTTGTTCTAATGATTTCCACTAATTCAATAAATACTTCATATAAGGATGATCATATGAACTCTCAAAGAATCTTACCTGATAGTAACATTAGGTTTATAGGAAGTGATAAATTTGTCTCCTTTAGTGATACAGAGGTTCATTTATACCTAGATAAAACAATCATATACGAAGATCCGAGAGATGTTATTAAGGCTACTATTTGTTGGAAGAATCTACCGCCTCCATTACAAGATATGTTTCTGAATTACAAATTTTACATAATTGAAATAAACTCGAGAATAGTAATTACTGAGAAAACTGTTTTCGCAAATTACATAAATTCATCTTATGGCTGCTTAGATCTCAATATTTATTACCTAATGAATCTATATGATATAAATTACATAATTGTCTCCGGAACATGGATTGCTGTAATAGAAACACTTGCTGGATCCATAGCTTCGGTAGAGAACTACAATGTTCAAGTTATTGATAAATACAGCATCACTGATATTGTTGATGTAAGCTACAACTCTACCCAAGACACTGTTATAGTAAGATTCTCTAAGGATCTATATAATGCACTCTTACTATACCGAATCATTACATATGATGTCAATAATAGTGTAATAAGATCTATTGGAGAAAAACCCTTCTGGACTCCACTATGGTTCAACGGATCGTTTGTCTCCATAGATATTCCTGGAGACCCAGATCCTAGTGAATATCAAGTAGAGGTTTACCTTCAGAAGAGAGGGATCAAAAATTACGCATTCTATATCGAAGCAAGCAGTAATCAATTCACGAATACCACCGCGATTACTACTACAGAAACCTTAACGAATACTATATCCACACTCACTTTAACTACAACAGATACTATGACTAAAACAATCTATAAAACAGCTACTGTATTTTTAAATACCACAATAACATTGACAGAAATACTCAACACATACTCATATATAACAACAACTCATTACCTCACTAGAAGAACAACCGAGACATTAATAACGATACTCAATAATACACTAACATCATTCATAACATTGATATACACAACAATTCTAAATCTAACCACGATAATAACTAAAAAAGATATTCGCACATTAACTATTCCAGAAACCTTAACTCATAAAACTACTATACCAATTGAGAGAACCATTACACAAGTAAGCGTCAGCATTCACAGAGAAGTGACAGAGATCCATGAAAGTAATATTATGCCTATAATAGGTATTTCTCCAATACTAGTTCTACTAGGAATAGCAATGGGTCTATTGATCATGAAGAAATATAGGAAATAATTGATTATGATCTTGTCTCTTAAATAATTTTAACGAATCTATTCTTTCTTAAAGAAATGATCCAGGAATACAACATGTTTTATTCCACTTAAGTATTTGAATATTTCTCCAGAAATCAGAGACTTCGCTAACTGAAGATCTTCTGCATATAGCACCTCTTCAGGTGTATCTATCTCTACTTTAGCCTCCTCCTTAAATATTCTAACAATAACTTTATCCTCCGTTAAATTTCTCATTCTTCTCAACACTAGATACTTAACTTTCTCGACATCATCATCAATTTTCTTTACTATCTTGTACTTAAATACTAAAGTTTTTCCGGCTAAGGGGTGGTTAAAGTCTACAACAACTCTACCACCAGAAATACTTCTCACTACACCAACTGCGTTTCCTATCTGAATAACTTTACCAATCTCAGGCACAATATTTTGTCTAATTAATTCTCTTAGACTAAAGATCTTTATTTTATTAGGATCTCTCTCACCGTAGGCTTTAGAAGGTTCTACCTCGACTTCTTTTTCGACGCCAATCTCAGAACTCATTAATGCTTCTTCGAATCCTTTCACATATCTGCCTTCACCAATAATCACTAGACGAGGTCTATAGATCTCTCCCTCTTTATATAGTCCTTTTTCTTTAGCTATGCTTTCAATAGTTGTTTCTATGAGCTCATTCGTTTCTTTTATGTATAGCGAGTAATCTACTAAGATAAAATCTCCTTCTCTAAGAGACATAGTTTTATTTATCACCTCAGTAAAATTATTTTGAGAGCTTTAAAGAAATTTTAATTAGTCATGGCCCCCAAACCATTCCTTAGATAAATAGGGTGCTCTGAATAATTGTTTATGGAGTTAATATGGAAAAGAATCTTATCCAGGAAATGGGTGAGAGATTAAGAAAATACATAGTGAATATGACACTAACTCTAGAAGTAGCTAAAAAGAATTTCACCGGCGATAAGAGAGCTAGAGAAGTATTAGATGAAGTTGAGAGATATTATCAAGACGCGAAGTATTACTATGATAAAGGAGATTACGTTACAGGATTAGTAGCGATATCATACGCTGAGGGTTTATTAGACGCTCTTAAAGCACTTGGCTACACGTATTTCGATTGGAGAAGACTAATTGAGGAGAAAAAAGTTTTTGTCGGAGGAACATTCGATATTATTCATCCAGGTCATATATATCTCCTGAGAGAAGCTTCTAAATTAGGTAAGGTTTACGTGGTTGTTTCTAGAGATATTAATGCGACACGTTATAAAGGTAGAGAACCTGTGAATCCTGAAAATTGGAGATTGGAAATTATATCGTCTATAAGATATGTCTACAAATCATATTTAGGAGATCCTGAGGATCCTCTCAAGATGGTTGAGACGATTAAGCCTGATATTATTCTACTAGGACCTGATCAAATATTTAGAGAAGAGGATCTTAAGAGAGAACTTAGGCAAAGAGGTTTAGAAAGTGTAGAGATTATTAGATTACCTGAGAGATTACCAAATTACTCATCACTTGGAGTTATTAGAAAAATACTAGACAGGTACTGTATTAAGCAGGATCAGTGCACTAATACTCATAAGTAATTGTTTATTGTTTTTATCTATTTTATTTTACACTATTCTATATATTAACACATTTATTGTTTAAGAGACCTAGTTCTCTGAGATACTCCTCCTCCGTGAAGTATAGTTTTGCTGGGACTATCAAGATCTGAGGATATCTATTTGGTGGATTCATTATTAAATAATTAGCTTCTCCACCACATAACAATATATCACTCCCTATACTCACGGCTAAAACCAGATTCCTCGGCGAGAATATTCCCTCCTTAATTTTCTCCTCTAGTGTAAGTAGTATCTCAATAGCCTCTTTAACACTCATAAAAATATTCTTTTCAGTATCTATATCTAAAAGAAATACTGTATGTAGATTCCTCGCGAGATTCTCTCTTAAAATTAGATACGGATACTCGCTTAGTATATTATCACGTGGAAAAGTTATTGTAGCTACTCTCCCAAGTCTATATATCATGAGGCCCGAGGCTGCTAAAGCCACAGAAACAGAGTTGATCCCCGGAATATATCTGTATCTGTATCCCTCGCGAATTACTCTAGAGACTATTGATATATGAGTTGTTGCTATTAGAGGATCTCCCCACGTTGCCAAACAAGTATTTTTTCCTTCTCTGAGACTCTTTAAAATAATTTCACCACTTAGATCCTCAAGATCTCTTCTAGTTAATCTTATAGCTTTACGGCCTACTAGCTTCTCAATTTCTAAAATATTTTCCTCAGGGGATATTGAGGTGTATTCTTCGTAAAAGAATATCTCGCATTCTCCAGAGAGAATTTCTAGTGCTTGAGAAGTTAAGTGTTTTGGTGTGGGTCCTAGACCTATTAGATAGAAAGTGGGTTTTATCATATTTATCCATCTAAAGAGTAACTATTTCTACGGAAAGATCTTTTATATTCAGGATCGCGAGAGACGCTTTACCAGTTAATTTACCATATAATTCACCAGGATTCAAAAGGAGTGTGTCTCGAATTATTCTAGAATCTATTATGTGAGTGTGTCCATAGAGAACTGCATCGTATTTACCTGATGATGCTAAGGCCTCAGCAAATTCTCTTGTTTCTTCTATAGATCCTTTCCCATGAATCATAAGAATCTTCTTACCCTCAATAATTAATTGGTGAGGTGGCTCATGAATCTCAGAATTATTAAGTGAAGCAATTCTCATCATACCAAGTTTATCACCATCGTTATTTCCCAAAACAGCTATCACCCTAAAACCATTAGACACAAATCTCAATAGAGTAAATGGGGACACAAAATCTCCTAAGTGAAGTATTGTTTTAATATCTCTTTTCTTCAGTATCTCCATGGCTTTAATAACATTATCAAGATTATCATGAGAATCACTTAAAACACCCACAAACTCCGATCCAACATCAACAAAACTACTCATTCACTAACCCCATAGAATATGTTAGAGAAAACTTATAATATGAAGAGAAAATTTAATAAACCAATCATAACAATATTTACTAGGAGCCGGGGTCGCCTAGCCTGGTAGGGCGCCGGCCTGCTAAGCCGGTGGGGGAAACCCCGCGCGGGTTCAAATCCCGCCCCCGGCGTCATCATGTTTATCTCTCACGAAGACTTAGATACTTTAGCTCTGAAACCGTATCATTAGCGTATTAATATATTTTTCACCTTAAGATAGCAGGTTAAGAAGTGTTGTCTAGCCTCGATCTCACTAGAATATTTGTGTAATTTTTATGAATAGCGCTATAATTCTTCTTTAGAAGATTAATAAAACAAAAATGAGTATTTAATAACACAGATCTAGGAGTAGCGTAGGCGTGAAATACTAATTCTTCTCGCTATAATTAAGACAGTTGATACAGCTACTAGTACTAAGGCTATGGATGTGATGAGAGTATTTATATTCAGACTCTCATTGGAGTCAGCTTTCGTAGTTGCCATAGTTTGAGTTTCAGTCTTCGTAGGCTCTGGGCTTAACGGTACCGTAAGAGGTATCGGAATAGGCGCAGGTGGTATGTAGGCGTTAAACGTTATTACTAGTGGTACTTCACAGTACTTCATCTCATCTCTAATCAGTTTAATCATCTCCTCTATAACATCCCTGCTAGGTGGTTTAGCTGATAGCGATAATGCAACTACGCGGTCAAGACTAGCACCTAGAATAAAATCTTCTAACAATCTCCTAATGGTGTCTGGTGCTTCCTTCTTTACCCTTGTAACAGCCTTCTGTAAAGCGTAGCCAGCTCCGATAACCTTATCGGGGTCTAGATTACTATAAACCTCCCATATAATAATTCCTGAGATATTATATTCCCTCAGGATGTGTGATACACTTTCAAGCAACCCCTTGATCCTACCTAGTTT
>JBMFLZ010000056.1:0-5857 GCA_049970935.1 Sulfolobales archaeon
ATGATCTCTGATATAAGGACAGGTCCTACACCATTTATATTAAATAGATCATATACCCATTTACCCTGAGTCTCGCAAAGACCTCCTCTGCATATCAATAGATCTGTTACGGCGCGACCTTCCCCGCTAACTAGTATACCATCTTCATTATATGAAGCATTCATCAGTAAGCTAAGTTGAACAGGAGGTGCTCTTAGATTAGGTATTGTAACGAGGCCATTGAAATATATAGTTCCAATATAATTCTTAAGAGATTGATTGACGATATAGCCCGCATAAAATAATCTATTGAATAATACACGTATCGTGTCATCAGCTATTGGAGCAACTAAGTAGCTTAAAGTACCCTGGCTATGGAAAATGACCACTATAGCCTCTGAAGAATATATCGATGAATCCTGCACTAAATAGGCCTTTAACGTGAAGTAGTATGTATCGTAGTTTGATGTGGCTGCACCATATACGGAGATTACCTCTCCAATAGCTACAGTAAGTGTCAGTAATATTAGTATGAATCGAGCAATAGTGCTCAGACCTCTTGGTCTGTATGCATACCATGGATAACCTGTATAGTTGAAGGAGATGATCTGATATAAAAAGCCTGGAAACAAAGTCTCTTTTCCGCCTCTAGCTAAAAGCACAGTTATAAAAAAGCCTGCTAAGAATCCTCCTACATGAGCAAAGAAAGCTACGCCTCCTAATTGGAGATAGCCATAAATTACTTGAAGAGCAAACCAGAATACTATGAAGTATGTTGATGAGATAACACCGCAGAAAGGTATTATAAAGAAGAAGAAACATATATTCATTCTGGTTCCTGGGAAAAGTACTAGGAAAGAACCTATTACACCACTTATAGCTCCTGAAGCGCCGAGCGCTGGTATACCTAGGTTCTCTACTCCACTAAAGAAAGTCATTGCAGAATGTGTCATTGATGCTATGAAGCCTGAGAAGAAGTATAAAAAGAGATATCTCCATGTCCCTAAATACGACTCTACGGCTCTACCAAATACATAAAGAAAATACATATTAAATATTATGTGTAGCGGATAACCATGTAGAAACATTGATGTAAGTATTCTCAGCCAACCATCTAAACTACTTAAATACACAGGAACAAAACTATATTCCCAGAGATACTTCTGTGAGATCTGGAGAAAATAATTATTATAAGAAGTCAATAAGTAGACTAACGTATTAATGACTATGAGTATATACGTTACATAAGCTTTCCTAGTTCCCTTAACAAATGTTTCTCCTGGTATCGTATCATAATCTTCTCCGAGGTAGATTATCTACGAGATCTAAAAAATATTTCTTTTATAATCATATGTGCATATAGAGCGTCCTCAAGTGAGGGAGTCTCGACGTCTTTTCCAGAGATCTTATCAACAAAAGCCTTAAGTTCAAGCGCTAAAGGCTCGATCTCTTCGCGGACACTAAATATTTCTTTTACGCCTCTGGGATCTATTTTTTGTATCTCAGAGGATACGAAGTCTCCTTCGTAAGAGACTTCTTCTTCGAAATTAACATAGATTCTTCTAATCTTTATATTAGGCACTGGATCAGCTGTTAAATGAGCTATGCAGCCGCCACAGTCCAAGTATATATTATAGCTTTCGTCATCCCCTAATCTCGTTATTGATGCGTCTACTACCTTGATATTTCTATTAAATAAATAATTTAAGAGATCTATATCGTGAATACCTAGATCTAGAATAATACTACTACTTCTATACCTAGAAGCTCTTCTACCTGATCTTTGTATCATTATGTATACTGGATGAAGTTTTTCTTGATTTATAAGTCTCTTAAAAAATCTTGAGACAGGATCGAATCTAAGTATAAATCCTGGGACAGCCACAATATTTTTATTCTCAGCAAGAGACTTTAATTCAGAGACTTCATCTAAATTCTCAGCTACTGGTTTTTCAATAAAGACATTGAATCCATGCTCTATAACAATTTTACTCACATCATATAACTTACCTATATTAACAGCTATTATTACACCATCTATACTCTTAGAGTTTAATATCTGATCTATTTCATGACATAACTTGATATCACCATACATGGAATGAATCTCTTTTAAACGTTGCGTATCTATATCATAAACGCACTCAATATCAGCGATCCTATAAGTCTTAATAGTTCTAATAATATTCTTACCCCAATAGCCTGCGCCTATTACTGCTAGTCTTGATTTCGTAAATTTTCACCTAGACATATCTCGTAAAAAAATAAATAAGTATCATAGACCAAAAGTAACTCTTTGCGTGTCTTCAGGAGACCCAGAGATTATTTATTAGCTAAATAACATAGTAGGATATTGGCATGTGTTTATATGAGTGAGGACTTCATATCGGTCTCAGGCAATAAATTTGTGAGCAAATACCCTATCATTATTGTAGGAAGAGAGAAGCCTTTGACTTACGCAACTGAAATAATTATCAGAATGAATCAAGGCGTTGATAAAATAGTTATTGTGAGCAAAGGTAAAAATATTAGTAAACTAGCTGTAGTATATAACATTGTTAAAAGTAAACTCAGAGAAGTTCTTGAAACAGAGAGTATAGTTATAGGATCTATGGAAACACCTAATAGGAGACTCGTATCATATATGGCAATACTCTTAAGTAGAAAAGTATAAAGCTTCACTTAAAAGGGACTGTAGTAATGTTCGAGAATCTTCAGTCATCAAAAGGTGAGGATAGCTCTTCAAAAGAACCACCAAAGATTGAGAGATCGAGATTATATCCGCAGATCTTTGCGATAAAAGATGTTAATTCATATAGATCCGATTGTCAATTCTATGAAATAAGAAATGTAGAGATTAAAAGAGACGTGATTATTAACGTTGCTTACTGCAAGATACTGAATAGATACCTAACTATTTATGAAGCAACATACTGTGTTAGATACTGGGATAAGTGTCCTTATAGAGCCGTATATAATGTGATTAAAAGATCTTCTTCTCCTTAGCTTTATCAAGTATCTTAAATATCTTATTAACCACATCATAAGGATCTCTGCCAAAAATCATTATAAGAGGCTCTTTTCCATGTTCTCCATAATCAATAATGGCATCAGGAATATTCTTTATTCTCTCAACAGCCACAGAGATCCCCCATCTAGTGGTTCCTCCCTCTAACCTCTTCACTTCCTCAGGCTCTTCTCTTCTATCAAAATACGAGACTTTAAAACCGAGCTCTCTCAATATGTTCTCGATCTCCTTTGAGTAAGCTATATTGATTCCTGATCTTATCGAAGGATCATAATTCATCATGGTTAACACAGCCCTAGCCATGTGACTTGAAGCACCTGGCATCGGATAGCCGGACGCTCTGGCTCTACCCATGTAATTAACTATTCTACCAGGTATCCCTACTACATCTCTAATATCTTTAGCTAAGTAAGCTGGTGGTGAATAAACAAAATTTGTCTGTACCTCTGGAATTAGATAAGCAAATTCTCTATCTCTAGTTAAGAGCTTCTCCACGGCATTCTCTAATTCTCTCTGGGCTTTATAAATCTCAGCATACAGATCAACATTAGCTGAGGGATTAACAGGGCAGTGCCCCTTACCTATCTTATATGATCTCAGTATAGCATTATAGATAAACTCCTTTGCCTTAGCCACAGCATCGAAAACACTAAAACCCTTAGCTAGGAAGCCTGTTATTGCAGCGGAAAATGAGCAACCTGTTCCATGGGTACATCCATCGATTCTTGGCGTCTCGTACTTCTTCACAACACCATCAAAATATAGAATATCAATACTCGTCTCACCACTTATTAAATGACCTCCTTTAACAATCACGCCTCTAACACCATATAATTCTGATATTTTCTTAGCGGCTTTCTCAGCATCATCTAAATTTCTTATACTCATACCTGATAATCTCTCTGCCTCATGAATATTAGGTGTTGTTAATAGAGCAATTGGTAATAACTCCTTTGCTAAAACCTCTACAGCTTCCTCAAGAAGTAGTCTGGCTCCACTCTTAGCAAATATAACAGGATCTACTACCAATGGAAAATTGTATTCTTTAACAACTCTAGCTACTGTCCTAACGATCTCAGGATTACTAAGCATACCAGTTTTGGCCGCATCAACACCCATATCCTCTGCCACAGCTCTTATCTGAAGTTCAACCATTTGAGGAGGAATATCATGAATACCAATTACCGCATATGTATTTTGAGCAGTTACACTAGTTACAGCCACGAGACCATGGACACCTATGGCAGCGAATGTCTTTAGATCTGCGGCAATACCAGCTCCCCCACCACTATCAACTCCAGCGATTGTAAGAGCGGTCGGGATAGGTTTCTTATTCATTGTTAAACACCTATCTATAATGAGATAGTTATGTTATAAAAATTCAATAGGTGACCTATATGGTTACTTTGTAAGACTCCTTAATGAATCGAGAATATTACTGATATGCATTAATATCTCATCTAGTGTGGATCTACACGATAGAATTTTTTCTTGTACACAACCTATGTTAATTACCAATTTATCATCTATGATCTCGACATTTAATGAAATTCCGTGAGGGATGTCTATGTTATCTGGTTCAAGACTTTTAAGAATAGTCTCAGCTAATTTTCTATCTAATAGTTTTAGCTCTGATCTAATCTCTACTCTCAACATATTTCTCAATCTCACCTATGCTCTTAATCGAATCAAATACGAGAAACATGCCCCTGATACTCTCGATACTTTCCGGTGAAAAAGTGATATTCTTATTCCATGGATATAAGTACTTCTCTCCACATCTAATAACCAAAGGATCATTTATCACGCCCAGGTCCTTAAATATGACGAATACTTCATACAATAGATCATAGTCGCAGGAGGATGATTTGATATAAAATTCAGAGATCTTTAAATTATTTATTTTATGAGATATTACCTCATATGTTTTCTCACCAATTATTTTATTGATCACGCCTATTAAGCTATCTAATCTTTCTCGGAATTTAGTAGCTAAATAAGCTATTCCAGAAATCCCTGAGGCAATATACAGAGCTGTAGAAGCTATATCTTTATTCGCAAATATATCTAGTGCACGAATAATTTCATAGGGATCTATAAATGGTGATAAATCAAAATAAGGCTTATTCCCTAGACTAAGAATGTTACTCCTCGCTAAATTATTTATTGCTCCACTTACTTTCTGCAAATACTCTCTCCCTCTACCCGAACCTAATGATTCTAAGATCATTCTTATCTTGTCTATATTCCCTGATACACCTGGTATATAAGGATCGATAGTATAAAATAAGGTATTCTCTAAGTAACTCTCGTCATAAAAACTCATTAATTTCAATCCATAAATGATTTTTGCCACATCTGATCCAAAAGCATCTAGATTAGCACTTAACTCATTATCCTCTACTCTATGGATCATTTCACTAGGAGAAAGATTAAATAAATGAGACGCTAACGCGAATTCTCTAAACTCGCGTGGGAATCTGTAGATTTCCTTAGAGGCCTCATAAAAGATCTTCGTAAGACTATATTTGTAAGGTATTAAAATATATTTATCCTCTCTTACTGAGAAAGTCTTATCTCTACCAATCAAAAATCCCTTGAATCCTTTCTTAGGTCTGCCGAATCCTATCAGCAGAGACTTATCACTAGGCTCAATATTCTCCTCATAACTCACTACCCCGATCTCTTTATTCGCTGAACCTAATAGCCTAATTATAAAAGAAGCTGTTACCAACGAATCAGGGTCTGGATGAATAAATATTTCATAAAAAATTTTACCAGAAATAATATTCTCAATGAGCTTCCTAATCTTCTCGATAATCTCTTCTGACACTATTCTAAACCTACCTA
>JBMFLZ010000057.1:0-5684 GCA_049970935.1 Sulfolobales archaeon
CTGGCCTGTCGAGTATCATGCGATGTCAGCTGTTGAGGCCGCGTTAAAAATTCGAGAGAGAATTTCTGTAGATCAGATAGAGAAAATATCTGTGAAGACTTTCACCGTCAGCTACAGGATCATTGTTAAGGATCCTGAGAAATGGGATCCGAAGACGAGAGAAACCGCGGATCACAGTCTACCATATATAATCGCTAGAGCATTAATTGATGGGAAAATATGGATAGATAGTTTCACAATCGAAAAAGTACTCGCTCAAGATGTAAGAGAGCTAATGAAGAAAATGAGTATTGAGGTAGATCCTGAATACGACAAAATTTATCCAGAGGGAATACCGAACACAATTACCATAGAGACTATAGATGGGAAGATGCATAGTGAAACATCCATTTACCCCCCAGGACACTTTAGAAATCCCCTGGACTGGAGATCTCTTGAGGAGAAGTTTATTAAGCTAACAAAAGATTACTTGAAGCCTGAAAAGATACAAAATATAATAGATCTAGTTAAAAGAATTGATTCATTAGGGAATATAAATGAATTAACAGAGGAACTACTAATAAGCAAATAATATATCTTCTTTACTTGATTTGATTTATTTATTATTGATTATGTTTTCCTCGTAACGTTTCTGGTAATAAAAGATTCATAGATTTCTCCACTAAAGAATTTTGTAGACACCCCTCTTCGTCTAAGGATACTATTTATTTCAGCTGAATCTATCTTAAGAGGATCTATTATATCAGTTGCTAAGACATAATTTACTGAGTAGCCGAAAGAAGGTATCCAGACTTCGTATGTGATCGTGTATTTAAATACTCTCTTTATATCATTAACTGCTTGATCGAATTCCCGGGGGTAATAGAAGGCATTTCCAACTTGAGACACGATCACACCATCGTCTCTTAAGATTCTCTTGAGATCTCTATAGAATTTTTCTGAGTATAATTCTCTAGCTAGTCCTGAGGGTTCGTAGGGGTCTGTGAGATCTAGGATTACAACATCAAATGATTTATCCTTAGACTCTTTCACATACTCTAATCCATCTTTTATAATTACTTGAACTCTTGGATCATAAAAAGATCCTTTGTGCATAACACCTAAATACTTCTTTGCTAACTCAACTAATTCACCATCTATATCAACCATAACACATCTCTTCACAGTATTATGCTTAAGAACTTCTCTTATGGTGGCTCCCTCACCACCACCTATGACAAGCACATCCTCTGGTCTTCTATGAAGAATCATTGCTGGATGAACAAGGCTCTCATGATATATATGCTCATCTACTTCTGTGGATTGAACAAAGCCATCTAATACTAAGCCTATTCCGTAGTCTTCAAAGTCTAGTATTTCAACATATTGATATTTTGTTTTTCCTCTATAAATTATAGACCTGATCTTCATCATTAGATATGTGTTATCAGATACTTTCTGAATATACCAACTCCCTTGTACAGACATTATAGCAACCCTCTCAAAATGTCTCTATGTGCCTAATATCTTTATTTCTAGAAAATTACTTCTTGAAGAATCAAAACAATTTTTATTAATAATTTCACTCAAGATTGGAGAGTATAGTGATTGTAAAGGAGGAGATCTTAGTAAATATATTAGCAAGAGTTCTCTACGAAGTCGAAGAACATAGTGTGTCTATTGAGAAAGCCTTTAAGAGAGCGTGCTCACTGTATAAATGTCCAAGAGATATTACTGCAAGAGAATTCATCTATGAGAAAAGTAGAGATTTTATAAAATATTTACTAAAGCTCAGATGTTTAATTGGTGAAAAAGTTAGTAGGAGAAAATTAGCCAAGATCTTTGTGATGGATCCCTCGATCGTGAATAAAAATAGTGACTTGGATCCATGGTGCAAATACTCGGTTCCTAAATGGTTTTATGAAGAACTAAGATCTCTATTAGGTGAGAACGAGACGCACCAGCTTCTCTCAAGCATGGAGAAGAGATTCTATTGGTTAAGAATAAATACTTTAAAAGCTTCAGAAGAGAAGATCTTGAGAATACTCGAGAAAGAAGATATAGTAGTTGAGAGAGACAAGGATCTCTGGTATCTATATAGGGTATTAAGCTATAAAAAGCCGCTTAGACAGAGTGAGGCTATAAGAAATTACTATGCTATTCTTCAAGATAAAGCCTCATGTTTAGTTGTTGAGGCTCTTAGACCCGAGAGAGATGATAAAATACTTGACATGGCTGCTGCACCCGGTATTAAAACTTCATTGATCGCTATGCTCACGGAAGATGAAGCAAAGATTATTGCTGAAGATCTATCTAGAAAAAGGATTTATGTCATGAAGCATTTGCTGAGAAAACTTGGGGTGAAAAAATCTGTTGATATAATCTTATCTGACGGAAGATATCCTCCTCATAAACCAAGATCCTTTAATAAAATACTTATTGACGCTCCTTGTAGTTCTTCAGGTGCTATGGGTAAGGATCCAGCGATAAGAATCTCTCTAATGAAGAAAGATAAAGTTAACTACTATACAAAGATACAAGAAAATTTACTCTCGAGAGCCTTAGAATTAGGCGATGAGATAGTTTATGCTGTATGCTCCTTATTACCAGAGGAGGGAGAAGAGATAGTATTAAAATTCTCGGGTGTATCTTCATTCGAGAAGATCTTAGAGAAGTTCTCGAGAGGATATGAACGCTACAGAGATCATGATTATTTTGTAAGAACTTTTCCTCATAAGGATTTCTCAGAGGGTTTTTTCATAGCTAAGCTAAAGAGATCATAAATCATCTATTCATATTCTCTCCATACGTGACCACATCTTAAACATTTATAGAACCTAGTGGGAGGTTCGTCGGCTCTTCTAGTTTGAAGGATCCAGTACTCTGCTTCATTATAACCACATTTTGGGCATCTAACATCTCTAGTTATGGGATTACTTGTCTTTTTCTCTTCCTCAACAACAATTGTTTTTTCTTTTGGGCTGTGTCTTATTTTAGTTGTTAGAATAGTTCTTGAAGAAGCTGATTTAAGAGGTTTCTCGTAGCCGCATTTAGGACATTTTAACTTATCTTTTTCAACTCTCATTAATGTTCCACATACAGGGCAAAACTCCACTTCAGCCACCTTACATGTGTCTCTACTGAGTTTATTTATATTGATATGAAAAGTATAAAATTATTACTGATGATTCGTTGATAAAGAACCCCCAGGAGCTTCTAGGAGATTTTTACAAGGATCTTTTGAAAATCAATCAATTTAATATTTGCCTAACATATTATTCGTGAAAACCTTTAATCAATATCTACCAAGCTTTATAGCATATCTACCTGGTTTAGTGATACCTAACATCGTTGCAACCCTAGATCTCTCTGGATCAAAAACAATTATCATGCCAGACCATCTCTCAGTAAAATTAGTTGAGCCGCAAACAGGGCACTTCTGTGTGTCAAGAGGTACAAGAGCTTTACAATTTCTACAAGCTTTAAGAGATTTAACTAGAGATGTTTTTTTAGAACTCATGAAGGGTCCCCATAACACTTTACTTGCTCTCTATTTTTCCTAGACCTGGTTGTCTAAGTGTCATCGCTACCCTAATCAAGCCCTCTCTACCACTTGGTGTTGATATTGATGATATTCTTCCTCTAACTATATCTCCTATCCCTACGAATCTCTTCTTATCTTCGCTAACAATTCTTCTCGAGGCCTCATCAAAGAATGCTTTATCATCAAATACTTGGCTTATATGCACAAGAGCGTCTATAGGGCCGATATTAACAAATAGACCCGTATTTCTAACATCTCTAACTATACCATCAACGACTTCATTAACTACCGGTAAATAAGCTAATAATTTGAATCTTGTCTCATGATACGTTGCTCCCTCACCTGGTATCACTAGTCCCATTTCATCTACTTTTATGTCATAAACTAATAATATGATCCCTAGATCCTTTATGTATCTATTTTCATACTCTGCTTTAAGAATTTCCTCAGCTATTTTCTCGAGATCTTCACCATATCGGCTAGGAGGTATCTTGATGTAATCAACTATCTCATAGATCCTGTACATTAGTGTTCACCGGAGCTATACAATCCTGAAGTAATTATCAGCCATGCATATTTAAAATTTTTATCTACCAATAATTTCTCCACAAATAATTTTATTATTTTTTGGAAACATAGCTTAAGGCCTAGAATACCATTTCTCATTCTCTCAAATAACATAAACTCATCGCCTATTGATCGGATAGTGGTGAAAGTAGTTAATCTCTTCTATTCAAGTCCTGAAGACTGTTGAATCGAATTCAATTACATCATCATCAATAGATAAAGTAGAAACAATATGATATTTTCTCAGCTGTTTTGTATATGAGTTAAACGATCTTTAATGCTTCTCCCACAGATAGATCTACGATTCCTTCGTGTTTCTCTAAGGCTAAGTCAAAGCTTACATCAGATACAACACTTATGTCAGTAGCTGTTCTCCTGAAGCGATCCATGAATTCAAGTATTTGTGTGTAATTCTCAGCGGTCTTTAATTGATCGTTATGCTTCTCCACGAATCTGCTTATGTGAAGACTAAGCTCATTTGATAAAAGATCCGTGTTATATGCTCTAGCTATGTTGGGTTCTAATATAACTGATAGAGCTTTATCCACACATGTTATATATAGATCCATTAATTCTCTTAGTTCATCAGCTAAACTACGAAGCAGTTTTCTATCTGATGGCGATAATTTTGATAATATATCTGCGGCCTCTACTATTGATTCACCTATTAAACTAAATGATCTTGTGATAGTTCTGTATCTTGGGAGCATATATGATTTTACATTTAATGAACTAGCATACATCTTATCTATTTGACCAACAAATGTTTGTCTAGTGGCTAAATTATTTAATCTCTCGAGTTCTTCTCCCAGTTCATGGATCTCAGTTATGTAATGTAATTTATCCTCTAAGATCACTAGAAAGATGTAATTGATCATAGATCTAAGTATACTACCCATCCTATTTATTATTCCCTGAATCGAATATTTAGTTGGATCAATAAATACCTGGATCACGACTCTAGAGGGCATGTGCTCAATAATTTCTGCGCCAATTAACTCTTTAATCAGTTTTCTTATGGTTTTTAAATGATCCTCATCTAAGAAACCATCTACAACCTCAATTATGATTTTATCATAGCCTAATGTATAAGCTGAATTAATTACTTTATAGAGCAAACCAGCATTAATTACTCTAGATGTTCTTATTATGAGTCTTCTTTCTCTTTTCTCAGGTTTAGCAAATGTTGGAAAAATCCTAAGAGTATTATCATCATCAATAACAATTGTAACAGTGTCTCCGGGTTTTAAATTAACTGTTTTAACCCAGTCCGCTGGAAGGGAAACCATTAAGGTAGATTTTCCAAATCTTTGAACTCTTCTAGTCTCAACATCCTTGTTACTCATATATTTAAAGCATATATAAATATTACTAAGAACCCTTTATCATTTTTATAAATTAACATACATCATAAATTATCTCTTAATAAAATAAAATCTTGTCTATAGAAGATCTCTGAGATAAATATTTGTTTAGGCTAGATTATTTATATAATAGTAAAGTATATACTTTGCTATAGCTTCAGCTAACGGCGGAGGCACTGCTTCTCCAACTTGATTATATTGCTCATCTCTACCTCCTACAAATATGTGGT
>JBMFLZ010000058.1:0-5648 GCA_049970935.1 Sulfolobales archaeon
GCAATGGAGATCTGTAGAAGAGAGAAACCACCACTAATAGAGGTTGAGAAGAATCACTATGTAGCATGCTGGCTATACGCTAGGAGGTGATTATATGAAGCTTATAGAAACAAGGGATCTCAGGGTCTACTTCAGGGTTAGAGGAAGCTTAACTAAGAAGGTGCGGGCCTTAGATGGTGTCAATATATCGATTGAGAGTGAAGAGACTTTTGGAGTAGTTGGTGAGAGTGGTTCTGGGAAAACTACTCTTGGGAAAACTGTTTTAGGATTGATCAAGCCTACGAAGGGGTCTGTGTATTTTGAGGGGAAGGATATTTGGAGAATGAGTAAAAGAGAGTATAGAGAGTTTAGAAGAAATGCACAAATGGTTTTCCAAGACCCACACACATCTCTTAATCCTAGAATGACTATTGCTGAGATACTGAGTGAGCCTCTTAGAGAGCTGAGAATCGATGTTGGAGACATGATCAAGTTTCTAGTAGATCAGCTGGAGAGCGTCGGTTTAGGAAAAGAATTTCTCTACAGATACCCCCACGAACTATCTGGTGGACAGAAACAGAGAGTAGCAATTCTAAGAGCAATAATGACAAAACCCAAGTTCATAGTACTTGATGAACCGACCTCGAGCCTAGATGTAAGTGTCCAAGCACAGATACTAGAGCTCTTAAAAGATCTCCAGAGAAAGCATAGATTAACCTACATGTTCATATCACATGACATAAGTGTCGTCAAGTACATGAGTAATAGGATCGCAGTAATGTACCTGGGAGAAGTCATTGAGATAGCTGATAGCGAAGAATTATTCGAGAAACCACTGCACCCCTACACAAAGATACTTATATCATCAATACCTATACCAGATCCAGCAGTCGCCAGAAGCAAAGTAAGACTTAAACCTATTGGAGAACCACCATCACCAATTAATCCACCGCCTGGATGCAGATTCCACCCCAGATGCCCATTCGCAATGGAGATCTGTAGAAGAGAGAAACCACCACTAATAGAGGTTGAGAAGAATCACTATGTAGCATGCTGGCTATATATGAATAAATGAGGTGTAAGATTTATATACCTGAATAATTTTTACAGGAATTTGGAGGAGACACAAATGGTAGCCAAGAAGAAGGAAGAGAAGAAGGAGGAGAAGAAAGAAGAAAAGAAAGAGAAGAAATAAATCAATCATTAGACTAATTCAAATTATATAATTCAATTTTTCTTTTTTCTTTTCTCTCTTTTCTCCGCATAATATCTATGAGAACCCGACTCTACCCCTTAATCATAATTATCATAATCATTTTTTCTGAGATAAGTATTCGGTATATTGATCTAGTAGCACTTTGCCTGTACTTAGTAGTACTAAACGCTTAGGGGATGATCCTCTATATTACTACCTTGGCGATCTTGAGCTCGAGAATAGATTCTATTGCCGCGGATTTCGTCTATGATCTTCTCTTGTTATTTTTCTTAATCTTCTCATTAATCTGATCTCGCTTCTCTTGAGGTAGAGTGTTAATATGGCTAGGAGCAGTGACTGGAATCCTGCTAATGTAAGCATTATGGCTACTAACCCCTTGACGAAGTATGTTACTCCCACGAAGAAGTGGTGATAGGCTACGTATAGACCTAGTGCTAGTCCTGGCACGAGCATTAGTGATCCTGCTAGGAAAATCATTAACGTGGGATTATATCTCCAGGCTAATCTTATCATGTCAATACCTATTCTTAATCCCTTCAAAACACTCAATTTCTTAGCCTTGGGATTAAGTCTTCTTCTGTATCTAATAGGGATCTCATCTATTTCACCACCTGTAGATGCTACATGTGCAACGATCTCGGATTCTATGGAGAAGCCTTTTGTCTCGAATAATAACTCTCTTAAAATATCTGATCTAACAATATATAAGCCACTCAAGACATCTGATAATCTTGTCCCAAACATAATATTGAATATTGCTGTAAGCACTCTATTACCAAATCTATACACCAGACCCATAGATCCCTTATCAAGATATTTTCTCGCACCAATAACAAGATCTTTTCCCTCCACCGCTTTCTTAATAAGCTCTCTTATATATGAAGCAGGATAAGTATAGTCTCCATCTATAAAGACTAAGTAATCAAGATCAAGTCCTCTCCTACTGATCTCCTCCACAGCTGATTTAATAGCGTCAGCCTTACCATCACCTCTCTGATAAATAAGTGATACACCGAGAGACTTAACAATCTCATCAGTTCCATCATCACTATGACCATCAACAACCAATATATCGTCTTTAGAAAAGCCGTTGGCCAAGATCTCTTCTATAACAGCCCTGATAGAATCTGCTTCTCTCTTAACTGGTATAATTATTAAGACACCGCCTCTCTTGTTTTTCTCGCTGAAGTAATAACTATCATCTCTCCTTTCTTCATTATAGCTACTACAACACACCTAGTGATACCATTAAGATTTTTTATTTGAGGTATATATTATTCAGCTAATTAAGGATCATGAGATTATTTAAAAAATTATGAGGTTAATATAAAAAAGATCTTTTATCTCTATTTCATAACCAGCCTCTTACCTTCATGGCCTTATATATTCTCTCGACAGCTAATACAAAAGCTACTTGTCTCATTGTTACTCCTTTCTTCTCTGACTTCATAGTCTCGTATCTACTTATTAGTCTCTTGATATTGTTCTCAATAATTGATTGTAATCTTCTCCTTGTCTCTTCCTCATCCCACCAGTACCACTGTAGGTTCTCGACCCACTCTAGATAAGACATAATCACACCACCGGCATTTGCGGCGATATCAGGCACTATAACAACGCCTTTTTCACTTAATATCTTCTCCGCACCAGCTGTGGTTGGTCCATTGGCTCCCTCCACGATTAACTTAGCTTTTACCTTGTTGACATTATCTTCTCTGATAACATTCTCTACTGCCGCTGGTATAAGAATATCACAATCATAATACAGAACCGCGGATGGATCCTCTGTCTTCTGCCCCTTGGGGTAGTATATTATTCCTGCTCCACCGTGTTCATCAACTACTTTTCTCGCTAGATCAAGATCTACTCCCTCAGGATCATAAACTGAGCCTGTGATATCAGCTACGCCAATTACCTTGGCTCCGAAGTACTTAGCGTAGTAAGCAGCCCATCTACCCACGTTCCCGTAGCCCTGAACACATACTCTTAATCCCTCGAATCCTCCTAAGTACTTCTCTGCAGCGATCTTAGCAGCAATAGCCACGCCGAAACCTGTTGCGTATATCCTGGCTGGGTTCCCCCATAGCTCAGGTGGTTTAGCTGTGAATACCGCAGGAACATTATATCCCTTGATCCTGCTGTACTCATCAACCATCCAAGCCATTATCTGCGGGTTTGTGCCCACGTCTGGTGCCGGTATATCTATTACGTCTCCGATTAGTGGAGCTATTGCCCTGACGTATCCTCTTGAGAGTCTCTCTAATTCTCCAGGTGAGAGTTTCATTGGATCAACTTTAACAGCTCCTTTACCACCTCCATAGGGTAGTCCATTCAAAGCATTCTTAAGAGTCATTCCCAGGGCCAATGCAATATCAGTCTCTAAATCAACCTCTGGTGAGAATCTTATACCACCTTTATATGGTCCTAGAGCACTATTGTGCTGAACTCTGTAGCCTTCGAAGACAACTAATTTACCATTATCCATTTTAACAGGTATACTAACCATAAGAACTCTCTCAGGTCTACTAAGTATGTGATAGACCTCCTCAGGGAAACCACCTAACTCAACAGATTCTTTTAGCACCTGAAGCATCCACTCGAGATAACTTACTCTACCACTAACCATTACAGAAAGAACCTCCCATTTGAAATATCATAAAAATCCTATATATTTTATGCAGAGATCATTGAATACTAAACCAATATCCACAATCCTTATACCTAATGCATCAAGTATCAACATATCTTAATTACTTAAATACTGAGGTTACATCAAAAGATCCTGGGTAAGGAGTCTATGTGCATAAATCTCTTATATCTGTCTCAATAACTCTTTCAAGGATTTAGATGAGTAAAAGTAGCAGAGCTAGTAGAGTAGTGCTAGGAGGATTATTTCTCTATCTGAATAACTTAGTGAATATTTCTCTGGGAGCATTATTCTGGATAATACTAGGATCCGTAGCCTCCGTCAAGGACTTCGGTGATGCATTAGCTGTTTTCTCAGCGGCATCTATTGTGTTAGGTCTCTTAGATCTGGGTCTCTCCGCATCTATGGTCAGGTTCTTGGGTGAGTACTCTGAGAAAGATCCTTTTATGAAGAGATCTGTGCTCTCAACAGCGATGATTATGGGATTACTTCTCTTGGCTATGGGCTCATTAGCTATATACTTGATCTCTGTTGCCTTTAATATTAATATTTTTAATTTATCTAGAGAACAGATCTACGCGACCATATATATTATTCTGCTAGGTTTCTCAGGCTATTTCTCGTCTTACTTCCTCGGAATAATAGATCTAATGCCTTTATTCATAGCTAATTTCATTGGTAATATCCTCAAGATCATTGTAGCACTAATTTTGTCTATAGCGGGCTTCGGCTGGGTAGGTATATTGATTGGGTACTCAATGATTGGTTTATCAATACTCGTGATAGGCGTATCAAGAATAATTAGGGAGAATATTACTTTAGGTGTAAACCCTGATCTAGCCAAGAAAATGCTTAGAGCCGGTATCTCGCTCTGGGCCCCTGGACTAATATCTTTAGTAGCCTCACCCAGCATAGGTGTAGTAGCACTATACACAACCACTGGAGCATTTGAAGCAGGAGCATTCTACATAGCAAACACAGTAGCAGGTTTCTCAACAGCGTTGGCAGGGGCAGTGAGTGCTGTGGCTTTACCACATATATCCAGTCTCCAAGATCCCGTAGCCAGAAAAACTCATCTATATAGATTCGCTAGATTGGGACTGGCACTAACTATACCAGTAGCGACCTCAATAATTATTTTCTCCAGCAATATCCTGGGTCTCATAAAGAGAGAGTATATTGTAGCTACTGATATGCTGATAATACTTGTTTTCTCAAACATAATAGGCTACGTAGCTGGGATACTATCGAATTATCTATATGCCTCAGAGAGGTACAGAGAGGTTCTCGAGATAGGTTTATTAAGCAGTGTTATTAGGGTGGCGTTATACGTCTATCTAATCCCGTTGCTGGGAGGATTAGGAATTGCGTATACGTATCTCATAGTTTCTATAGCAACTCTAATCATAACACTTAAATTAACTGAGGCAGATGTTGGACTAGGCGTGCTTAAAGAGATATACAGAACCTTTACTCCATTGATACTACTTACATTATTATTCTTCAAGCAATTTACACAGAATATAGCGTGGTTTATTGAATTCGTGGCTATTCTATCAATAGGTTTGTTAATAGAGACTAGATTAAAAGGCTTAACAAGGGAAGACATCTCTCTAATAGCAAGATCTGTTCTACCCCCAACATTACTCCGATACTTAGAGCCCTACACCAGAATGATCCTAGGAATATTGTTTGGAAGAGATTAAGATCGGGTTCTATGGATCTAGAATTTGAATATATAGAGCATAGATGAGGATCAGAGTTTTCTCTCGCAATTTTTATTAAATGATCGATTTTGAGACTTGA
>JBMFLZ010000059.1:0-5642 GCA_049970935.1 Sulfolobales archaeon
TCCAGAGATAATGAGTAAATTCTATGGAGAATCTGAAGAGAGATTAAGAGAAGTTTTCAAAAAAGCTCAAGAGAATGCACCAGCAATAATATTCATTGATGAAATAGATGCTATAGCACCCAAGCGTAGTGAGGTTGTTGGGGAGGTTGAGAAAAGAGTTGTCGCTCAATTACTGACCTTGATGGATGGTTTACAGAGTAGAGGAAGAGTCGTTGTGATTGGTGCAACAAATAGAATCGAGGCAATTGATCCTGCTCTTAGAAGACCCGGGAGATTTGATAGAGAAATAGAGATTCCACCACCTGATCGTAGAGCTAGAAGAGAGATACTGGCTGTTCACACAAGAAATGTCCCCCTAGCGGAGGATGTAGATCTCGATAAATTAGCCGATATGACACACGGATATACAGGAGCTGACCTAGCAGCCTTAGTCAAAGAAGCAGCTATGAGTGCCCTAAGAAGATTTATTAAGGATCATGCCATAGATCTCTCAAAACCAATACCTCCTGATAAACTCTCTCAATTAAGAGTTGAAATGAAAGACTTCCTTCACGCCATGAATAGTGTTCAACCAACACTTATTAGAGAAGTGTTTGTTGAGGTTCCTGAGGTCAGATGGAGTGATATTGGAGGTCTTGAAAATGTTAAGCAACAACTGAGGGAAGCTGTCGAGTGGCCTCTTAAGTATCCTCACATATTTGAGAAAATGGGTATTAGACCTCCCAAAGGTATATTGCTCTATGGACCACCAGGCGTAGGAAAAACACTACTAGCTAAAGCTGCGGCTACCGAAAGCGAGGCGAATTTTATCGCGGTTAATGGTCCAGAGATCTTGAGTAAATGGGTTGGTGAAAGTGAGAAAGCCATTAGAGAGATTTTTAGGAGAGCTCGTATGGTGGCTCCAGTAATAGTATTCTTTGATGAGATTGATGCTATAGCACCTGTTAGAGGACATGATGTATCAGGAGTGACCGATAGAATAGTTAATCAATTATTAACAGAGTTAGATGGGATTAAACCTTTAAGAGGTGTTGTCGTTATTGCAGCCACTAATAGACCTGATCTAGTGGATCCTGCTTTGCTGAGACCGGGAAGATTTGATAGAGTTATTTATGTTCCACCACCCGATAAGAATGCTCGACTAGAGATCCTTAAGATCCATACTAGAAAAGTGCCTTTAGCAGAGGATGTAGATTTAGCTAAATTAGCTGAGATGACAGAGGGATACAGTGGAGCTGATCTGGAAGCCCTTGTGAGAGAAGCTGTTTTACTAGCCTTAAGAGAAAAACTAGAGGTGAGACCAGTCTCAATGGAGTACTTCTTGAAGGCTCTAAAGATCATTAAGCCAAGTCTTCACGGTGAAATTGATAAGAAGTATGAGAGTGCAATGGAGAAGCTTATTAGAAGCTCTTATATATAAATATTTTTTATGTAGATATTCTTCTTAAGCAAAAATATATTTGATCTGTTGGCGAAAGATTTTCTATAATGCTCTGATCTTTCGGTGTCAATATGACTAGAAATCCCCATAGACTTATTATGAGCCTTTCTCCTCTCTCATCCTTTTTAATACCCGCTACAACTCCTCTAGCACAAAAATCCACGCCATCTTTATACTGAGGTAGCTCTTTTCCCATAACTAGATTAAGTGTCTCACCTTCCTTCACTATAAATACTTCTTTATGAAGATCCATAGTCACGCTAGATTTTGAACCCTCTAGATCTACGATTAGAATCTTGGGCACCAGACTTTTTCTTATGTTTTTTACAATAACTTGATCTTCGAGAATACTAATTGTGGGCACCTATTTATTTTTGTATAATACTTCATCTTATATTTTGATTAATACTTGTACACCAAATAATTATGGGAATCTATTTTTTACATCTCATGAATCATAGATCGTATTACCAGGTCTCGCTAAGGTAATTAATTAGTAAGTGGGTCTATTATATACCTTTGTAGATAGTGATTAATAAACAGGTATAGTAATTATGTCAAAGGAGAATGTGTCATCTACAAATATCGAGATGCTGCTCTCAGATTTCTTAATTAAATACGGCGAGAGAGGCAGAGCTGTCTTAGAGGCAGCGATTAGAGCAACTCACAAGTTAACTCAGAATAAGGGTGGGGTTCCATCTTTACCTGGAGATTTTGATTATAGGAGCCTCGTAGAGGAATTGGGAATTATGGGATATAGTTATAATCCTTCACCTATTCTCAGGATCCTTGAGAGAGAATATGGGTTTATTAGAACAACCTTACACACGTCTAGACAGAGATGGTTTGTTTTTAGCAGTAAAGAGATAAGAGATGTAATTGAAAACTATATTATTAACACAAGAGAGAATTTAGGTGACGCAGATCCAGATCTTATAATAACAAAGATTCAATTGATCTCTGTTATGCCCGATAGAATTAAGGCTTTTCTTGAGAGATTAGTAGCTAAAAGTAAATGGAGTGATTCAGATTATAAGAAGCTAAGGAAGCTAAGTAAAGAAGAGCTTCCTCTTCTAAAGAAGATCTATAAGAAAGCTAGTGGAAAAGATGAGGAGAGCTGGCAAAATATAGCTAGGGAGATAGAAGAGATCTTCAAACTCCTAAATAAGGTAATAGTAGTTGCTTATAGAAAAAGTGTGGAGAAAGTGGATATAAGTGATATGGAGAAGCTAGAAGAGACCTTAGAAAAATTTGCAAAAGATCAATAGTAAACATATCTGAAATTACCTATTCATCTCTCTTTCACTTTGCCAAAGATCATTTATTATATCGTGTAGTGTTTTAAGTGTATTCATACGCCGCTTCCTGAAGTTAACCTTATTATTTCACTGAATTAGTTATACTGTTGGTGATGAAGCCGCTCCAAGCGGATAGATGAAGATCTCGCGACGAACTGATTAATTCAGGAATATTAATTTTTATTTTTGATTCTTCAGATCCGCAGAAGAAATTTATATTTGTTTATTGAAATAAGAGAGAAGAAGAGGTTTTTATGAAAATGAATCTCGCGGATGAATTCTTGGTTCTTACTTGGGAGGATGTGTTTAGCCGTATAAGAACTTTATCAAAGAAGATCTATAGTAGTGGGTATATACCTGATGCTATATTAGGGATCTTCAGAAATGGATGGATCATAAGTAGATTATTAGGGGATCTCTTAGGTGTAGATGAGATAGGAGGTATAGGCATAAAGTTTTATAGAGGGGTAGGAGAAACAAGGGAGAGACCTCTAGTGACCTCAGGAGCAACAATCAATATAAGAGATCTAAGAATCCTACTGGTTGACGATGTAAGTGATAGCGGTAGGACACTTCAAGTGGCTATAGATCTAGCGAGATTATACGGTGCAAGAGAAGTTAGAACAGCCACCTTGTATATAAAGAAGAAGACTATGCTCGTACCAGACTACTTCGTTGAAGAAGTAGATCGTTGGATTGTTTTCCCGTGGGAGTATGGTGAAGTTATAAGAGAATTAGCTCTGAAGAGATATGGGGATCTCAGCATTTCATCTATTAAGAAAGTTTCTGACGCCCTAAATATCCGTGATGAAGAGCTCATAAATATAATTTATGAGTCACATATAGCAAAGATCAGAAGAAAAATGTAGAATATCAGATATTACACAAGTATTATTATAATATTAATTTGAACACTTAGTGATCAGAGACTACTAGAATATTAAGTCTATAGAGAATCTTTTTAGTGGAAAATGTATGAGTGGTAAGAGAATTAGAGTTATTTCATTTAAGTTACAAGAACAAGAACTAATTGAATTAGATAATTACGCGGAAAGAAAAGGTCTGAGCAGATCAGAGGTTATTAGAGAGGCTCTCTATAGATTGATTAGAGAGGAGGGTAATGGTAATAAAGATGATGACAAGTATTTATCCATAGATTTTATAAGCAAAAAAATAAAAAGCGATACTCATAATGCAAATGAGACTGGATCTAGCAATAATGGTAGCAAAGCAAATAACTGGTCAAATATAAGGAAGCATGTAATTTCTGTGGATTGCTACGCGGATCATGAGACATAGATGAGTATAATTAATAATTCTCTAATTAAAGCCCAGAGACTCTAAAAATTTATTGAGTCTGTGCTACATTTAATTTTAGGAATTCAGCTAGCTCCTTATACCTATTTCTAACTGTTACCTCCGTTACACCAGCTGCCACAGCTATTTCTTTTTGAGATCTCTTCTCATTTGTTAATAATGTTGCTATATAGACCGCGGCCGCGGCTATTCCCGCGGGATCTTTTCCTGCACCTATTCCCGTGTTCCTTATTTTATTAATAATATCCTTAGCTATAGCCTCAACTGCTCCGCTAAGACCTAGTTGAGCAACGATTCGTGGAACATAGAGTGAGGGGTCTGGCTTAGGTATTTCAATATTAAGCTCATCCCAATTTAATTCTTTCCATAATAGTCTGAAGCATCGAGCTATTTCTTTTCTATCGCTTCTAGTATACTTAACTATCTCATCTAGTGTTCGCGGTGTCTTCATTATTCTACATGCGGCATATAATGCTGCCGCCACAATACTCTCGATAGCTCTTCCTCTAACGAGGCCTGACTCAATTGCCTTCTTATATATAATGGCTGCTTGATCAATTACTTCCTTAGATAAACCTAAGGCACTGCCAAGCTTCTGAAGCTCTGCGTATGCCTGAGAAATATTTCTATCTAGAGTGTTCTGAACCTTTGTCCTCAGCTGCAATTTTCTCATCCTAGCAAACTCTATTCTCTTCTTAAGATCCAGTTTCTTGCCGGTGGCGTCTTTACCACCCATATCGATAATACTAGTCACATCACTACCTTGTAGAATAGGTGATATAGGAGATCCAGCTCTAGCTCTCTTCTCTCTCTCCTCACTAGTATAAGCTCTCCAATCAGGTCCTGTATCAATCATTCTATCCTCAATAACCTCACCAGTATCTAAGCATATTTTCTCTCCTCTAGCCTCATCATAAATTATTCTTCCTGGAGGACACGGAATCTTATCTTCAACTTGTTTTTCTTGAGAAGTTGTTTCCTGTGAATAACTCATCTCTATATACACCGAGATATTAGCCAATAGATTATATATAGCTTCAAAGCTTATAAATTTAACTCTTGATCTATACCCCTACTTCATACGTATATTAAATGCCCCATGTTAATGTTCATTTTACATTTTTTAGATTTTAATTTTTACCTAGATATTTACTTTATTGTATTTTTGTAATTACATGATATTCTTATTCTCAAATCCTCAGAAATGTATAAAATTAGCCTTATTCTCCAATATTCAAAGTCGATCTTTTAATAGTTACAATTTTTATCCCAGATCACAGTTGTATGCTTGCAAGAGATTACCTCTATTCACATACAGAACTGCTATGGAGGTAGATCTGGTAGTAATAATATTTGGAAGCGTCATCATAATGTTTTAGGAGGCATTCTCTTTACGAATGCAATAGGATATGTGAAACACAGAGTCATGTGAGCAGGATCTTTTACAGAACCATTGTTTCACCTTATTTACGTTAATACTCCCTATAATGTTTCTCGCAGCTTTTGTAGGATATCTATTAAAGAGAAGAGTTGATCTTTTGCTAGAAGTTGAGAGAAACTTAGTAATACCCTATACGATACTATTC
>JBMFLZ010000060.1:0-5607 GCA_049970935.1 Sulfolobales archaeon
GCCATTCTCTTTTCTATGGAATCCATTCTAGTCTCTAAAGTCCTCCTAGTAGCCTCCATCAATAGAAACCCCACCTCCCAATCACTCAGTTTCTCGCCCTTAAGAGCTTTATCAACAATCTTCTTAGCATACTCCGCAAGAATAGATGCTATAATATCCAGACCTATAGAGGCCGCGTGCTCAGCCATAAACCATCAAGATATAATAACCTCAGCAACATATAAATACACACTAATATAACATTACAGCTCTATGGTAAAAAATACTTTCCTATGAAAAAATGAATAATGCCTCTCCGCCATAAGAGGAGCGAGATTTTCAGTTGCAAGGTGCTTTATAAGCCTCATTTAATTATTCTTTCTTATTTAAAATAGAGAGCTGAGCTGGTTTTGGTGGGATTTGGTCTCAAAGTTCTACTCACTGTTTTTATCATTGTAACCTCGGTATCTGTGTTGCTAAGCTGCTCAGCTACAAGCCTGTTTATGGTGGCGATGTGTAAGAAATTGATGTGATAGCCGAGGTGCGTAGAGTAGTTGATGGAGAAACGTTCAATAGCTTCCCAGTCGAGAGAGTTAAGCTTGCACATATCAACGCGTCGGAGCTGGGAACTCCTGAGGGTGAGGCTTCTAAGCAGGCCTTTGAGTAGCTCGTGGGCAAATACGGACCTAAAGTCTATCTTGACATAGATGACTTGTACATTAAAGATAAGTACAACAGGGTTGTGGTATTTTCGTATTCACGCCTTAATAGCCTTATCTACTCTATTTATGATACTGCTCACTGTAGCAATCTTTCCTTAAAGTATGTTTATGGTAAGTAGGTTTTGTCTCTTTAAGGACAAAAACTTGATTAAGTCGTTTCCTTACTCATTGATCATGGTGTTTTTATTGGTTTATTTCTTATTAGTCTCTAAAGACTAATTTTTAGTGGGCATTCTGAAAAACCCCTTCTATATGCGTGATATAATATCTATACTAGATTTCTCAAGAGAAGAGCTCGAGCTTCTCTTCGAGAAAGCAGATTACTTTGAGAGAAATAGAGACAGGAAATTTAGATTATTAGAAGGCAAAGTTATTTCACTGGCATTCTTTGAGCCCTCGACTAGAACTAGACTAAGTTTTGAGGTGGCGGCGAAGAGACTTGGTGCTGACACTATTGGGTTTGCGAGTGCTGAGGGGACAAGTGTTGAGAAAGGTGAGAATTTTGCTGACACGATCAAGATGCTTGAGGCTTACAGTGATCTGATAGTTGTTAGACACAGATTTGAGGGAGCAGCTAAGTTTGCCTCCGAGATCTCTGAGGATCCTGTTATTAATGGTGGTGATGGTAGACAGCATCACCCAACGCAAGCAATGATTGATCTATATACTGTTAAGAAGTTATTTGGTGAAATAGATGGTTTGAGATACGCTGTCGTAGGCGATTTGAGATACGGTAGAGCTGCGACATCATTCATATATGGATTAACACTATATAAGCCATCTGTGATCTACTTAGTCTCACCACCTCTTCTCAGAGCCAGAGAAGAGACCCTGGCGATACTGAGGGAGAGAGGTATTAGATTCATCGAGAAAGAGAGTATTGATGAGGTAATTGATGATGTGGATGTGATATACATGACCAGAGTTCAGAAAGAGAGATTTCCTGACCCAAGTGAGTATGAGAAGGTCAAGGGATCTTATAAATTAACTTACTCAATGCTAAATAGAGCAAAGAGGGATCTAAAGATCCTTCATCCATTACCAAAAGTCGACGAGATAGAACTAGCCATTGATAAAACGAGTTACGCAGCATACTATTACCAAGCTTACCTCGGGGTATTTATTAGAATGGCTCTTCTAGCACTTATTCTCGGGGGAGAGATCTGATGTATTCTCTGACGGTCTCCAAGATTATTAGAGGCACAGTAATTGATCATATACCCGCTGGCAGAGGAATAGATGTTCTGAAGGTTCTTAAGATAACTGGTCGAGAGGGGTATAGGATCGCTGTTTTGATGAATGTTGAGAGTAAGAAACTCGGTAGGAAAGATATTGTTAAGATAGAGAATAGATTCCTTGAACCAAATGAGGTAAATATAATCTCTCTCATTGCCCCTAGTGCCACGATAAACATTATTGAGGACTACGAGATCAAGAAAAAATTCAGAGTGGAGGTTCCCCCAGAGATCAAGGGAGTTCTCAAATGCCCTAATCCAACATGTATAACTAATCAATCTCGTGAGCCAATAACTTCTCACTTTAAGAAGATCTCTAGTAAACCACTGAGACTACAATGCACATACTGTGGAACTATTATTGAGGAAAACGAGATCCCTAGATACCTAGGCGTGTAGTAAAATGTATGCTTCAGCAAAGATCATTAGTGTAGATAAGTTATCAAAGAATTATTTTCTCGCTTCTCTCAAGCTTCTAGATAACAAATTAGGTGTGCCCAAACCATTTCAATTCGTAACGATATGGATCCCGAGAAAAGATCTTTTACCAATGTCAGTAGCAGACTACGAAAACAATATCCTCGAGATAGTCTTTAAAGTAGTTGGAGAAGGAACTGAAGCACTCTCCAAGAACCCTGTTTTCGTAGGTGTAAATGGCTTCTATGGAAGAGGTTTTGAGCTCAGTGATGCGAGAAGAGTATTGTTTGTCGCTGGAGGATCAGGTATTGCGCCACTTCCCTACTTAGCTAAGTATATTTCTTCTCGAGGTGGTTTAGTAGATGTTGTGTGGGGTGTTAAATCAAGTGATGAATTATTTGATCTAAGTAAGATAGTCTCTAAAAAATACTTAGGAGAGATTCATCTCGCCTCAGAAGACTGCTTAAACAATAGGGTCTTTTGTGGAAAAGCTTCAGAATTACTTAAGGAATTAATCTCGCGAGATAAATGGGACGTGATAATAGCCTCAGGCCCTAAACCAATGCTAAACACGGTATGCAGAGAGACCAAGAATTTATATGGGTATGGAGCAGAGATATATGTTGCTCTAGAGGCATATATTAAGTGTGGTATTGGTTTCTGCGGGAGTTGTGTTCTAAAACCTCTCCCAAAGCTGTTATGTAGAGATGGTCCTGTCTTCAGATGTGATGAGGTGATGCCTCATCTCGAGACTAACTAGTCTCTGGCTCAGGTATTTTGATGGTTATGGTGAGAGAAGAGTCTCGCTACTAGTTGAGAGTGGAGTAGTTAGGGATGCTAAGCATGGTTTTGAGAGATTCTCTGGCGTAGATCAACATTATGATTTCAGTAAATATCTTGCTTTGCCGGGTTTTATTGATATACATGTTCATATGAGAGGACTTGATCTCTCGTATAAAGAAGATGAGGAGTCAGGTACTAAGGCAGCGGCTAAGGGTGGTTTCACACTAGTTATTGATATGCCAAATACTAAACCTAGGATAAACAGTGTTGAGGCTCTGAAGAGAAAAATTGATTCTTTTGAGAAAAGATCCTATACAGACTATGGGGTATGGATTGCTTTACCAAGAGACCCTAGCGAGCTTGAGAAAATGATCCTTAGTGAGAAGGTTTATGGCGTAAAAATATATCCAGAAGACTACGAGCTACTCGAAATACACAGAGACCAGCTAAGAAATAAGGTGAGGAGAGTAGTGATCCATGCTGAAGATCCAGAGACAATTAGTGAGGAGTGCGATAAGGGATTTAGGTGGAGATGTCGATCAGTGGATTCAGAGATAAGAGCTATTGAGAAAATCTATGCGGTTCTCGGGAGAAGAGAGGGTGTTCATATAACTCATGTAACAAATACTTTAACAGCTCAAGTAGCTAAGTCTCTTGGGTACTCAACAGATACTTGTCCACACTATATCTATCTAGACTCGTCCCACGAAGAGAAATTAGGTTGCTTAGCTAAGGTTAATCCCCCGCTTAGACCTGGCTTAGTAAAGGATCTTTTGTTTAGAGAGGCGGTGTCCGAGAATGGGTTAATAGATATGTTCTCAACAGATCATGCCCCACACACACTTGAGGAGAAGAGTAGAGACTTTAGAGAGTGTCCATCAGGTATCGCATCTATAGAGTTTGCTGGCTCACTTCTACTGAATCTAGTCGCTAGGGAGGCTATGAGTATGAAGACTCTTGTCGAGAAGATCTCTTTGAGACAAGCCAGGTTCTTGGGTCTGGAGAGATTTGGTTGCGTAAACCCTGGTTGCGTAGCTAGCTACACTGTGGTGGATCTAGATAAAGAATTTGTTATCAGATCCTCCGACATGATCTCTAGAGCAAGGAACACACCATATGAAAATATGAGGGTTAGGGGATATGTGTACGCGACTATTGTCAGGGGAGTAGTTGTTTATAGAGAAGGTGATTTTCTTGAGAGACCTCTCACTCGATAAAACTCTTCTCAGGAAGCTGGAGACTTCTATAGCTGGTCTGAGACTAGATCATCCGGTCATGAATGCTAGTGGTGTACTAGGTGCTGAACCTGAGCAAATAGAGATATTAGCCAGCTACGGAGTATCAGCTATCGTATCGAAAACAATTACTAAGAACCCTAGGAGAGGATATGATCCTCCAATAGTTGTTGAGTTAAGAAACGGAGATCTACTTAATGCTGTTGGCTTAGCGAACCCAGGGATCAATATTATCCCAGAGTTAATTAAGAAAGCGAAGAGCCTGGGGAAGAGAATAATTATTAGTGTAGGGGGGTCTAGCGAGAAAGAATTCGCGGAGGTAGCTGAGAAAGCTGAGATTAGTGGGGCAGACGCCGTAGAGCTCAATCTAAGTTGTCCTCATACCAAGGGTTATGGAATAGATATTGGTGGAGACCCCAGTAATGTTGCTGAGGTTGTTGAGACTGTTTCCTCAATCATTAAGATACCAGTGATCGCTAAACTAGGTTTAAGTGATAAAATAAGAGAGTCCGCCGGTAAAGCACTTGAGAAAGGAGCCAGAGCACTTACATTAATAAACACTATTAAGGCAATGGCAATTGATGTCTACAGCAAAAAACCTATACTAACGAATATTGTAGGAGGATTATCCGGGAGATCTATTCACCCCGTAGCAACAAGAGTTATATACGAGATCTATGGTGAATACGGCGTGGACATAATCGGTGTCGGCGGAGTCTTCACGTGGGAGGACGCTGCGGAATTCATATTAGCAGGTGCAAGAGCTATTCAAGTAGGAACAGCCCTGATAAAGGATCCAGGGGTGATCCACGAGATCTTAAGAGGCCTAATTTATTGGCTAGAGACCTTAGAAACAGATCGTATCGAAGATTTGATCGGTGCCGCCCATAGACTTTGAGCATAGAGCAGATCCATTATTAAATAATCTAAGGAATTAGATCCAATTAAATGGGATCATTAGATAATAAAAGGTCTCTGAGACGGATCTGGGAAACACGGATCTGTGTGGGAATAATTTATTGAAGTGAGTCATCTCACACCTCCTCCACCACCGCCGAATCCTCCGCCGGCACCAACACCCTTTATCAACCCAGCGGTTTTTCCAGCAGCAGTTCCATAAACATATGTTCTCACCTGAGTCATGACTGGTCTCGCCTTAATATACACCAAAGCCTCATTGGGAGTGGGGACACGTAGCTTCTCTAAGGCTTTTATGACGTGTTCTGCTAATCCAAG
>JBMFLZ010000061.1:0-4988 GCA_049970935.1 Sulfolobales archaeon
CTAGAAAAAGACACATGTTTAAAAAGATCCTGAGAGAGAAGATCGAGAGTATTGATAGAGAAGCACTTGAGCTCGAAACACTCTACTCCATAGGTGCTCCAGCTAGTTAACTCATATATACTCATTGGCTTCATTTTGTCTCTATTATTTCTTGATGTAAAGATTTATTTCTGTTGAGTTATTTATTTACTTAGATGATGTGAGGGGCCCTCTTAAGAGGGTTTCTGATAAATGATGTGGGGCCAAAGCTCTGATTTCACATAAGATTAATTCTCAACGTATTATCTCGAGATTAATTCAATTATTAAGGATACTTGAATTCTTTATATGGTTATTATGATGAGTGATAAATATGTTTGTGAACCTGATATCAGCATAGTTTCTCAACAGGCATCAGAGATCAGATCTTTTCTCATTAATAAGCTTCGTGAAGTATTGAGTAAACAGGATCTACGTAAACCAATCACGGAGAGTATTTTTAGACGCCTCATCTATATCTCTCCTGAGAATGTGAGGATTATTAATTATCTCCGTAGCAGGCCACTGGCTGTATTTAATCCTGGTGCCTATCTAGTGGGTAATAAATTATGGATCTTCCCTAGACTAGTTTTTGATTACTACTGGTATGTCTCTAGTATTGGTTTCTTCGAGATTGATATAGAGGATCTTTTCAACAAGGATCTGTATAATAAGGATAAGCATGTTGAGGCGAAAATAATTATTGCCCCGAGCGAGAGTTGGGAGATCTATAGAGGATGCGAGGATCCGAGAATACATATTCATAACAATATTATCTATGTTCTATACACAGCTGTTGGCCTAGATCTGGAGGGTAAAATGCTAATTAGACAAGCTCTAGCTACATTAGATAAGGATCTGAGGATACGAGATAAGAAATGCTTCGCTATATGCCACGAGGGGAAGAGATTCAGAACTAATTGGAAGGATAGTGGTATTATTAAGATTAGAGACAATGAACTTTACTTAGCCACCAGACCCTCGATCCCTATTGATGAGAGGAGAGTTGCTGAGATCAACTGGTTCGGGGTTGTGGATAAAGAGAGTGGGTGCTTCGATCCAGGCAGACTTAAGCCTGTGATGAGTTTCGAAAAAAGTTTTGAGTACAAGATTGGTTGGAGCACGAATACTCTAAAGATCTCCTCAAATGAGTATTTAGTAGGTTGGCACGGGGTAGGAGTTGATAATATCTATAGAAATGGTCTTGCTGTAATATCTGATGAAGGAGATCTCTTGGGAGTATCAAATTATCTTCTCGAGCCTGAGAGAAATTTAGTGGAGTTCTATGGTGATAGACCAGGGGTAATATTCGGTAATGGATTAATTGAGTACAAAGAGTATTTGCTATGGATCGGTGGTGTATCAGATTACTCAATAGGAATATTTATATCTGAGAGAAACAAAGCACTTGAAAAAATTAAATGGTTGAGAGGATGATAAAGCTGTGTATGAATCAATAAATAAAAAATTAATAATTCATTAGAGATTAAACATAGTTAAAGATTTTGAATTAATTACACAGCTATATTAATTAATTCATTTTTGCGTTTATAATATTAATCAATATTTATAAGCTTTATGCTGTATCAATAGATTGAGGAATGTTTTATGATGAGAGGATTGAGGCCTTTATACACAGCATTAATTGTTATAGCAGTAATTATTGTGGGTCTAGCAGCTTACTATCTATATCAGTTATCAGTCCCTATACCAACCACTACTCCACCAGCTACAATTTCTCCTACACCCACATCAGCTACACCGACTAAGACGACTCCTACTGTGAAGTATAGTATTGTGATTGGTACAGGTGGTGTCGGTGGAGTATACTTCTACTATGGACAAGTAGTCGCTGGCATAATAAATAACTACACTGATATATCAGCAACCTCTATACAAACAGCTGCATCAATAGATAATCTTCTACTGATAAGAGATAAAACAGATCTGTCTAAAGGAGTTATTTACTGCGCGACAACACTACCTGACAGTGCTTACTTAGCGTATACAGGTCAGCATGATAAATTTAAGAATGCTACGGCACCAATTGCTATTCTCTGGGTTATGTATCCGAATTATCTGCATATCGTTACTACAGAGAAAACAGGTATTAAATCAATATATGATTTAAAGGGTAAGAGAGTATCCACGGGAGCTCCTGGAAGCGGCACAGAGGTCACTACACTAATGCTTCTAAAGGTGGTGGGAATAGATCCTGCCAAAGACTTCTCTAAGTGGGAGAGATTAGGTGCTGAAGAAAGCGCTGCAGCATTACTCGATGGTCGTATAGATGCATACTTCTGGAGCGGTGGTTTACCAACTGGGAGTGTAGTTGATCTAGCGAATAATCTGAGATCCCGAGGAGACAATATTTATCTCATCTCAATACCTCAAGAGATAATTGATAAATTCTCTAGCATGTTCCCAGGAATAGCTGTTCCAGGAACTATTAAGAAAGAGGTCTATGGTGCACGTGAAGACGCGAAGACACTCGCTTTCTGGAATATGTTCGTATGCCACAAAGACACTCCGGAGGATGTTGCTTATAAAATAACTAAGGCGGTGTTTGAGCATTTAGATATTCTGCATGCATCAGTTAAGGCGGCTAAGGATACGAGGCTAGATACAGCGTTGCTTTACATAAATGGAACCATACCATATCACCCCGGCGCACTTAAGTACTATAAAGAGATAGGGCTACTGAAATGATTCTGGCTGATAAGATTAGGAAAATAATACATATTTTTTTGATCTCTGTGGCATTATTAGCTGTTTTATATCATTTAACACTAATATTTTATCCCTACACACCAATATCTTATACCTATAGGATCAGTATATTAGAATTAACACAACTCGTGAGAGCAACTCATGTGTTCTTCATAATATTAGTCGGTTATTTATTTGATCTTGTATCAGGCTTCAGCACATTAACCTATGGACGTGCCAGAAGAATTGTATCATACGGTGTACCTCTACTAACTCTGTGGTTTACTATATTAATTGCTCAAGACATGATCAATAATCGATCAGGAGGATCATTTCTACTACCAATAGCGATGATCTTTCTGGCGTGGTTCTTCTCTCTTATCCCACCACTTCTTCCGCAGAGATTCAGAGGCTTCACTGTGTACTCGAATATTGTTCCTGTGGCAATGATATTTCTACCGTATCTATACATGGTTATTAACTATGAAGAATTGATCTATAGAGGAGTATCACCTCTTAACATGGATGTTGCTATGGGTTGGAGTATAATGCTCTTCTTACTAGGCTATATATTGAGGCATATAGGTCCTGAGATGCCTCTTCTAGTTCTACTCTTCATGTTCTATGACGTATACGGATACATCTTCCCACCACCATGGAATCACCCCGGCTTTAGCCCAAGTTTTCTTGTTGGCAAAGCCTACATAGAGACAGAAGCAGCTCTGTGGGGCGTGATCACAGGTGTTTCTGTGAAGTACATAGTTTACTTCTTTATTCTAACAGGAACATTTGCAGCATTAGGATTTGGAGAGGCGATGGCAAAAACATTTCTCTCTCTACTAGGCAGGAACCCAGCTAATGTCGGTAGAGTAGCAACGGCGATGGGTGTGGGTATGGGTATGATATCTGGTAGCGGTGCTGCAGACACAGCATTCATAGGATCCACTTTAAGAGATATTTTTAGAAGAGCTGGATACGACGACTTAACAGCGGCTGGTTTAACTGCTAATGCAGGTACACTAGCTATTATTACACCACCTATTTTAGGAGCAATAGCTTTTATCATAGTAGAACTTCTCCATATACCTTATCTATGGGTTATAATCATGAGTGCACCACTAGCATTCTTCTACGCATTCTCTATACTTATGTACAATGAGTTTCTCACAAGAAGAATAAAGCTGAGAGAAAGCTACTCTGAATTAAGAGAGAAAGTTTATAAATTCCACGTGTTTTTGCCCGCTGTATTTATTGTTTTAATGATCCTCTTCGGCTACAGTGTCCCGCTGGCAGTGACCTTAGCGACGTTTTTCACAATATTATTGGCTTTATTCGATAGAGATATGAGAAGAAACATAGGTAAGATACCTAAGGGATGGGTTGAGAGCTTTATTGATTTCACAAAGATCGGTGCCACAATAGTTATGGCGAATGTTATTATGACCATGGTTGTTGTCTCTGGTCTCCATCTAAAATTCTCATTAGCTCTCCTTGAGTTGATTAGACAAAATATTGCTCTAGCAATTATTTTTGCAGCGGGCTTCTCCATACTCCTCGGAATGGGTGTTCCACCTACAGCAACATTTGTTTTATCATCGGTTCTTACTGCGCCTGTGATAATTAAATTAGCGATCGCTAACGGTATTCCCGAGATCGCAGCTACATTTGCAACATACATGTTTCTCTTCTACATGGCGATGTTAGCAGATGTCACCCCACCAGTAGCTTTATCCGCGTTTGCGGCAGCAGGAGTATTTAGACAAGATCCTATTAAAACAGGTGTTAAGGCGGCTCTAGTGGCTCTGCCTAAGTACATATATGCTCCAGCAATGGTGTATTCCTATTTAGGCACCTCAATACTTATACTACCGGTATTCCTAGCGGGAACACCTATTAATCAGGCAATTCTAATGATTCTTCAGAGATTCGCTGAGGTCATTATTGGCATAATATTTATCTCCGCTGGTGTAGGAGGTTTCTTATTCAGAGAATTAGGATCTTTGACTAGAGTCCTCTTAACAATTGGGGGAGTACTACTAGTTATACCAGGTGAGATAATAGATCTTCTCGGACTAGCAATTGTGATACCAATAACAATCTATGAGTACATTAAGAAGAGATCTGCGGAATAGAATTTTTATTTTCTTCTTAGTCTTTTCGTTAAAAATATTTCATTAATAATGGATCTACGTATTCACAAGAGACATTATGAAAACCATAAATCTTCTACCACCAGCATTGTTTTTCGAGTTCCCACAACA
>JBMFLZ010000062.1:0-4901 GCA_049970935.1 Sulfolobales archaeon
CGAGCTATTGGTGGAATATACTTCTTTTTCTGTTCTTCGGTACCGAATAATAGCACAGGCACTGTAAAGAGATGATTCACAGCTATCATAGTAGCGAAAGCAGGTGACACTCTTGATAATTCCTCCATTAATATTGCAAGCATTAATGAGCCGCCGCCTTGACCCCCATACTCAGGTGGTATACCAACCCCCATTAATCCCATTTCTCTAGCTTTATCAATCAGATCTTGAGGAATCTCATTTGTTCTCTCAATCTCTGGTACTCGCGGAGCAATTTCTCTCTCTGCAAATTCTCTCAACATCTTTCTAAAGATCTCATGTTCATTAGTTAATTCTATTTTAAAATCTAAAATGCTATTAAACGGGAACAATTTATTTCTCCATTAAATATTTGAAGAAGTCATATAAATATTTTCAGGTCAAAAAAAGATCGTTGCAGTCTAATTAAAAAATTCTATTCATTAAAACAAATGGATCATTTTTAAATTATTTATTATTATTTCTCAACGGGTTCTAACTCATATGTTAAATAGTTCTCTGGTTCTCTTTTTTTAACAACTAATCTCACTCTCATACCTACCCTCAATTTCCTAGGATCCGTCTCACGAATCCAAGCTGTCACATTAATACCCTCTTTTAATCTAGCAATACCTACTGTATAATCCTCATAATGAGAGAAGCTTGTAGGTTTAACATATATTATTGTATATGTAAGTAGCTCCCCCTCCCCGCTTAATTCAATCCAATCCATATCTGAGATCTTACAAGTCGGGCAATCTATTTGAGGTGGGAAGTAGATTGTTCCACATTTTTTGCATTTCGTGGCGTATATTTTTCCACTCATTAATCCATCAAAGAATTTTTTTATCTTTTCAACACTTATCACATATCTCAGATTAAGTTCTCTCTGATCAGCCCATAAGGCAACACCACTTCGCATGTCGGGAACAATAGGTAGTCCTGTTGATTTCTTTACATCTTCAACAAAACTCATAAATTGTTTCGTGGCTTCATCTATTTGTTCTCTCTGTGTCTTGGGTCTCTCACTGCTCACATAAATCACCTCTGAGGTTTATCCAGGGAATATATCGTAACATATGCGTAGTGCCCGGTTCCACCCACGTTATGCGCTAAAGCCATACCTCTTCTTATCTCGGCTTGTCTGCTTCTCTCAACTTGTTGTCTTAATTGCTTAGTTAACTCAACCGCCATACTAACTCCTGTGGCAGCTATCGGATGACCCTTAGCTTTTAATCCACCACTTAGATTAACAGGTATTAAACCACCTATGTAAGTCTGTTTCTCCCTGATTAGTTTTAATCCCTCTCCTCTTCTAACAAATCCTAAGTCCTCGTAGGCTAATATCTCGGCTATTGTGAAGCAGTCATGTACTTCTGCTACATCAAAGTATTTAACAGGTTCTGTCTCATCTATATGAGCTTTTTTATACGCTATTTTAGCTGCCTCAACCGCTGCTCTTAAACTGAGGAAATTCTCTCTCTTACTTAAATTTGATGTATCACTAGCATAACCTATTGATTTTATCCATACAGGTGTATCAGTGAATTTCTTAGCCACGTCTTCACTAGCTAATATAACAGCCGCAGACCCGTCCGTTATCGGAGAGCAATCATATAGTTTAAGAGGCCACGCTATATATCTTGATTTCATACATTCCTCCACCGTTATCGGTCTGCGGAATTGAGCTTTCGGATTAAGAGATCCGTAGTAGTGATTTTTCACAGCAACTTGGCAAAGATCCTCTTCTGTAGCACCGTACTTAGCCATGTAAGCTGTGGCATACAATGCATAGTATCCTGGAAAAGTTAAACCAAAGTTATGAAATTCCCAGAAGTAATTACCTGCTCTACCTATGAATTCCACGACTGTAGGTGTAGGAGATTCATTCATTTTCTCAACACCTACTACTAAAACTATGTCAGCCTCGCCACTAGCCACTGCCTCGTAGCCTACTTTAATGGCTGCGCTACCAGAGGCACATGCTGCTTCTACACGTACTGTTCCCTTAGGTGATAATCCACTATATTCTCCTAGAACCACGGCTGGTAAAGGCTCGCTACTCCATGCACCTACATTAGCCACCACGAAGAAATCTATATCTTTCTGATCAACTCCTGCATCATTCATAGCTTCTCTAATACTCTCCCAAGCTAACTCAGCTATATTAACATCATTTCGTACACCAAAGCTGGAATGCCCTACGCCTATAATCGCAACGTTTCTAGGCAAAAATATTCACCAAATAATTATTCGTAGAAATAAATTTAAAATGATAAGGAGTATGATATTTTATGAAGAAAATTAATATATAAGACTGGTGTTAAGTAACGAACACTAACGTTAAAATCTATGTGGATGAAAGAGAGAGAAAATCAGAGGTACCCTACTACTTACATAAATTAGGTGCGTATATAGAATATAGAGTTCTCGAGATCGGAGATTACGTATTCGGACCCTATGTCGTTGAGAGAAAAAGAATTGATGATTTAGTTAGAAGTGTTTACGATAAAAGAATCTTTGATCAAATAAGTAGAGCCCTAAGGAATTTTGATAAAATTTTTATTATTATTGAAGGTTCTCCCGAAAAAATAAGAGAATACACAGATCGTTGGAGATCTGTGTATGGTGCACTAGGACTTATTGCTATACAGAACAACGTTTCTGTACTCTATACATCGAATGCTGAGGAGACTGCATATCTAATATATTCTCTATCTAAATCGAGTAAGAATCTCAAGAATCTTTCTTCAGAAAAAGTTTTTTTGAGAAGAGATAAGAAACCCTCAACAACAGACTATAGGATCTGGCAAGAATACATAGTTCAATGCCTGCCTCATATAGGTCCAAAGCTCTCCCAGAAATTATTAGAGACCTTTGGAAGTGTTCAGAGAATATTTAATGCTTCTCCATCAGAACTTAGTAGAGTAGAGGGTTTATCAGAGGAAATTGCTCAAGAAATAGTCAGAATAATTAGAAGCCCTTATAACACAGATCGTGGTGAACAAAGAAAAACATTATTCTAATGAACCTTTATGTGACTAGTATACTTCGTTTAAGGAGAACAATATATTAATTAATCGTCTATTATTAGTTTAGAGAGATTTGTAAAACTACTTCTACGCCAAGGATCTATACGTGTTGATTGATAAGAGATCCCAAGATCTTATCGTAGGGATTAAATGAGTTTACCACTACAACAAAATCTTATTGAGTTAAGATTTATAGTTAGTGAACCTAGGAAACTCATTAAAGACTTGATTCATGATCCTTTCTTTATGCTAGACTCTTACGAAGAAATTATTGAAGAAGATGCTTTAATAGCTAAAAATAGTTCTATAAAGAGAAACTCTATGACTTTATTCAAAGGTGATGTATATTTCTTTAGAGAACCTGGTTCCCTAACTTATGTCTTTGAAGATTATAGAGGTTTTATTTTTAAGATCCTAATTAGATTCGAGAATTTCTTTGTTGATAATTACGTGGTGAGAATAAGAATATACCCTGGATCTAACGGAAGAGTGGTTTATTACGAGGATTTAAAAATACTCGCAGAATACTTTAGAGAGAATTTTGTAGAGTATTTCTCTGAAAAATATATATTAAAACCAATTTAGTTAGATAGATTTAATTCAAAGTTCTTTGTTTAAGAAATATGCAGCTAGCGACGCAGAGAAGATTAGTGGTGCAAATAGATGGCAATTTAGTGAGGTATCAATTATTAAATGACTTAACTTGTTTCCGATACTCACTTTAATTAAATTATCCAAGATCTTTTCACCGCAATAACTGATTAACTCATTCACTGACTGTTTTGTTGCCACGATTAATTTATTGTTTATGTGTTCTTGTAAATCTCTAATATCGATATATCTCTCACAGGTCTCTATATCAAAAATAACTGTTTCTGGAATTATATCTAATGATTTCATTATATAGTATTCAATTGATGTTAATGGGATGACTATATCTTTAACCTCCTTCAAGATTAGTTTCTTGCTCTTCTCAATAGAGAATGAATATAAATTCTTAAGAACCTCACCCCTATCATACAGTGATTTTGCTTCAACCATGAATCTACTCACTAAATACTCAATCACAGTATCAATTACTAAATGAAAGGCCTCGGGATCTAAAAAGAATCCTTCTTTCAATATCTTGTTTCTAAAAAATATTGGTTTATAACCCTTTTTGATTATTTCATCTAGGATAATTAATGGATCTTTTTTAATTACACTATTAACGAAATCCTCTCTACGTATCAATCTTTCGTCTTTATGAGATAAGATATACGCATTATATACACTATTTTTAGATTTCTCTAAAAACTCATCTAATCTTTTTTCTGAATCCACTCTAAAATTAGGGTTTAGAAATAATGATAATAAGGATTTCAGATAGTATGGATACACTAAGATCCTGAACATATTATCTCTATTAAGAAATTCCTGATGTTTAATATAACCATTTAAGTAATTTACGCTCAAGATAGACTAAGGCTAAGTATGTTGATAAGCCTAAGATGCTTAGCATCATAATAGCTGAATACATACTTTTGAAGTCTAGTATATGCCAGTAGTAGTGTATTAAGTAGCCTAGACCATTTGATACTGCGAGACTCTCAGCAATAAAAATAACTGCGTATGCTGTATTGAAAGATATTCTTACGCCGGTTAATATTCCTATATCTCAAGAAAGTTTTGTCAGTAAATGAATTATTCGTTAATAAGTTAAGTAAGTTATCTAATGTCGCGTCTGCAAATATTTTCTCTTTGAGAATAATTGAGTTTTTAACTGTTTATGTATTTATAGTAAAAAATTTTGTTTTAGATAGAGTATTAGGGATAGAGTGTGTATTTAACATAGAACTCCTTATAATCTCC
>JBMFLZ010000063.1:0-4542 GCA_049970935.1 Sulfolobales archaeon
CTAAAGGACTTGCTCCAGGATGCTACAATAATTCTGAGGTTGATAGATACATTGATTTAGCCTCTAAAGAACTTGATCCTGTTAAGAGAGCTCAGTACTACAAACTTGCTGAAGAGATTATCTGGAGAGATGCTCCATGGATCTTTCTCTACACACAGAAGAATTTCGCTGGTAAAGTAGCGACGTTAAAAGGAGAATTTGTGCTAAATGGTGAAAACTTCTACTTTATGAATGCGTACTTCACAAAATAATAAATTTTTTTCTTATCTCCACACTCTCTTAACTACTCTAAGAATATTTCCACCTATGACCTTAGCAATTTCTTGATCCGAGTATCCGTGCTTCACAAGCCATCTAATAATATTCTTGAATTCCGAGGGATTCTCTAACCCATCAACATACTCAACTCTTGGGAATGGAGGAAGATTCTCCTCCGTCGCGGTAATAGCTAGATACTCTCTGAAGACCTTGTGTAGAGCTACGTGATCCCCGAATAATGTGTCCGGGCCAAAAGCCACGTAGTCAATTCCTACGAGTTTCTCTATGTATTGGAAATGCTCCATAACACTCTCAATACTGTGCCTAGGATTATTCCTCGTTATTGTTGTGTGTGGTGCTGCCTCTATTCCGAATACTCCTCCTTTCTCTGCTAGTGCCTGGATCACTTCATCGGGTTTCATTCTTCTAGAGGGCCACAGAGCTCTTGCTCCTGCATGTGTTATAACCACTGGGTCTTTGGAGGCCTCTATCACGTCTAGACTTGTTTTATCGCCTGCGTGAGCAAGATCGATTAACATACCTAATTTATTCATTCTTCTAACTAGCTCATAACCTAGATCAGTTAATCCTCTATCGATCTTGTCAGCTAATCCAGAGCCAAATTCATTACCTCTACTATACGCAATACCCATGCACCTGACACCAAGCCCATATAAAATATCTACTCTAGAAAGATCCTCTCTAATATTTGGCGGCCCCTCTAAATGAATAACCATAGCGATCCTACCTTCTCTGAAAGCTTTCTCGAAATCCTCTGCTTTTCTCGCAACAAAAACTAGGTCTTGATGATCTATGTCAGCTTGGATCATGCCTATCTGATGAATCACATTATCCCAATCCCAAGGATCCGGGGACCTCATTAATGCAGTACCGTCCTGAAGCCCCTCAAACCAACCATCCAAACCAGAGATCGCTAGACCCTCGTAGCCGATCCATAATCTCCCAACTCTCTCATACTCAATGAACTCGCTCGGGTCTTCCGGGAAAACCTCCGCGTGATCATGTAATGAAATAACTATGTTCTTCTCAAGGATTTCCTCAACTCTCTCCTCCTCAGCCTTAGAAAGCGGTATAATTGATGAGGGGACTCTACCAATTTCCTTAGCTAATTTAAACACCTTATAATCTCGACCAGGCTCTAGAAATGACCATGATCTGTATCCGGTGTATCTCTTCTTTAAACCCATTGATTAATCACCAGAGAAATTTAAGCTGAGAACTAATAAAACAATAACTATACACAATTCTATTTAAGAGTGAGAAATATGTGGAGCTAATTTAACTCTATTTCCTTAACAACGTCTCTTCCAAAAGGAATATCCATGATTACTCTCAACTTATATTTAATGAAATCGCTTCTGCCAAGAGCAATATCTCGTAGCAAGTAACCCTCTCTACGTGAGAAAGCACCTAATATACTTCTTGGATCAAGATCTCTCAAATAACTTAATAAAACTATTTTATTACAAGACCCTATTTCAAAGACTTTCTCTGTAGCTTCACTCAATTCCTCATGTAATAAATTGTATCTCCTCGGCTCAATATCTGCGGAGACAGGCTCCGCCACTAACTCATATCTATAGGATCTAGCTCTACCCCTCGAAACAATATTAATCGATATACTTCCTCTACAGCCTCTTATATTAATTGTGAAATGAGCCATATCAAGATCTTTAATTATGAAATCAGTTAATTCTCTACGTATATCGGTCTCGTCTAATGGTATGATGACAATATCTCTGAATCTCTTACTCTTCAAAATAATCATTCTACCTTTCAACACACCAACACCATCACTTCTAATAAATAGAGAATTGTTAGAGGAAACCTCTTTTATTAAACCTAGGTTAAGAACAGAAGTTGAAACAAGATCTTTCTTAAGATCCAGGATGTATTCCCTATTTCTCCCTGAGGATCTGTAGTAACCCTTTAATCTGAAATCGTAGATCTCGACTAATTCTTCCTCGAGATCTACGTCCCTGATCTCTTTATTCTCTAACATATTCTTTAATTCATCTAGTCTCTTCCTACGAAAATGCCACGTAACTAGATAGTATAAACTCATGGACGTACTTATAATTAATGAAATTATGATTATTGCGAAAAAGATCATTGCTGACTCAGTGGGTCTCGTGCCAATAAATATGGCGGTGAAAAAGAAGATGAAGAATAAATTAATTACTACTGCCAAAACATAATCGAGTATTCTACCATAGACAACAACATACTCCACTTTATTCTCTGTCATATTACGCAACCACTTCTCGTGAAAATAGTGTTAATCTGTGTCATATTATGATAGGCATATATCTCTTAATTATGTAGTTCATGTCCTCTCTCAGTATCTTAGTGGCCTTAGGTAGGTAATTGATTATGTCATCAGGTGTCACACCATCTTCACCTAATTCATCAGCTGCTAAATCACCTGCTAATCCATGGATCAAGACACCCATTCTAAGCGCTTCTCCAATATCTCTGTAGCCAATGCCATACATCGCGGCTATTGTCCCAGTCAAGACATCTCCTGACCCTGCTTTAGCCATTCCAGGGTTCCCGGTCATGTTGATATAGATGTAATTATTTGGGTAGCATATTATTGTGTGAGCTCCTTTCAGAGCGATATAGCTATTGAGCTCCTGACATGTTTTTCTCAGGATCCTAATTGGATCCTCAGAGATCTCTTGAGCACTCAGCTTAGTTAATCTCGAGAACTCTCCTAGATGAGGCGTTAATACAGTGGGATCCTTCCTATCTCTCAGAACCCCCGGATCCTTTGACACAGCTGTTAATCCATCTCCATCTATTATTAATGGTTTCTTAATTGATGAGACAAGATCTCTTATCAGCTCCTGTGTCTCTGGATTAAGTGAGGCTCCGGGTCCTATAGCGACAATATCTATCTCATACTCATCTATTATCTCAAGGATCCTTTCGTAATTAATCTTGGAGATACTTCCCTCCTCAGTCTCCTCCAGTGGTATAAAGACTATCTCGCTATTTCTAGCCGCTATGAATGGAACAACTGATTTCGGTGCTGCCAGTCTTGAGTATCCGCCGCCTGCTCTCAGAAATGAGTATGCGGCGTAGTAAGGTGCTCCATAGTAGTATCTTGCTCCACCAATGACCAAGAACTTGCCGAATAATCCTTTGTGCCCCCATCTAATTCTTTCTGGGGGTGGTATGGGGTAGTTTAATTCAGCTCTTATCTCCTCTGAATCAAGTAGTTGCGGTGGGTAGGAGAGTCTTGATATATAGAGCTTACCATTGTAGTAGTATCCTGGGTAGAGAATATTTCCGTACTTGGGTAATCCGAAGGTTACGGTGTATGTGGATTTAACAGCTGCACCATATACTCTACCATTATCACCTCCGATGCCAGAGGGTATATCAACACTAACAACTATTCTCCCTAGGCTATTTATAGTCTCAATAATTTTTCTACGATAACCCGAGACCTCGCCTCTTAAGCCAATACCTATTAAACCAACAATAATGATGTCACATTCTCTGATTAGAGGCATGTGTTTATTCAGGTCCTCTTCGCTCTCTATCAAGTAGTTTTCTACACCCAGTTTCTTAACAAGATCATAGTTTCTTCTCATTAGATCAGTTGCTCTAGATAATTCACCAACAACAAAAACTCTCACATAATGACCACGCGAGAATAGTCTTCTGGCAGCAACAAGTGCATCACCACCATTGTTCCCAGTGCCAGCGAAAACACATATCTTCTTATTATCTAGATCTACTTCTCTAACAAGAACATCATATACCGCAGTCCCAGCATTCTCCATAAGAATCAAATGATCAATCCCGTATTCTCTGTGAGCTTTATCATCGATTCTCTTCATCTCCTCAACACTACAGATCTTAATAGATCTATGTGACAATATCTAAACCCCGAATCCATATATTTCTCAATCCCATAATCTTTATTATTGATGTCGTCTCACGCTACTCTATCCTCGATCAAATCTTATAAATTTAATTATGTCAACAAATAATTATTTTAGAGCAGAAGATGAGCTTAAGTAACGTACTAAGTGCCGAGGAGAAAAAAAGGATTCTAAGAGCTATTGAGGAGGATGCAGAGTTTAGATACGCGTTGATGGGACTGCTAGGTTATAGGGAGATACTTGAGCGATTAACGAGAATAGAAGAGAATCAGACAAAGATCTGGGAGAATATCAATAGGATCTGGGAAGAAATTAGAGCATTAAGAGAGGAACAAACTAAATTAAGAGAAGATCAAGTGAAGATCTG
>JBMFLZ010000064.1:0-4207 GCA_049970935.1 Sulfolobales archaeon
CAAGTTACACACCTGAGGTTGCGGCTAAACTAGGTCTCGAGTGGTTTGGTCCCTCGGAGGATGAATTCATTAAGTACTACAGAATGATTGTTGGAGATCCTAATGCTAGACCACCTTATCACGCTGCCTCAGGAGCAGCCGCAGTATTGGTTCTCGTGAAGGCTATTGAGAAAGCTCAGAGCCTGGATCCGATTAAAGTTAGACAAGCATTTAATGATATGAGATTAGCAACATTCTTCGGCGAATTCAAAATAGATCCTGCCACAGGGATCCAGATTGGTCATAAAATGATTCTGGTTCAATGGCAGAAAGGGAACCTAGTTGTTGTGTGGCCTCCTGAGGTTGCTAAAGCGAAGTTAATGTATCCTATACCCACATGGGATCAGAAGAGAGCCGGATCCTAATAGGCCGGTGTAGTGCTGTAGGTGTTTTGGTTGGATCTAAACAAAATATTTTTTATAATTTACCAAGGTCTTGTTCTAGGATCTATCTACGGTGTTATAGCAATAGGCTTGAGTTTGATCTTTGGTATAACAAGAATCATTAATTTATCTCATGGAGCATTAATTATGTGGGGTGCTTACATAGCATTCACTTTCTTCACATTATATAATTTATCACCGCTGGGAAGCATCTTTATCGCCTTAGTCGTAGGAATAGGTTTAGGTGCGGCAATATTCTATGTAATTTTAAAGAGATTAATTGGGGCACATGAGTTAACAACGCTACTGGCAACTTTTGCATTATCGATTTTTCTTCAAGAATTAGCTAGATTAAGATACGGACTCGACTACAGAGGCTATAATTTGTATATGGGATCTATAAATATATTTGGGTATGGAGCATCATTATCAGCACTCTACGGAGGAATCTTAGCTTTGGTATTAACTACTTTACTAACATTATTTCTATACAAAACGAGATTAGGTGCAGCCATTAGAGCAGTTGCGCAAGATCCCGTGGGAGCGTATGTATGCGGTATAGATGTTAATAAGATCTACGCTATAGGAATAGGTCTAGGCTCAGCTCTTGCTATGGCTGGTGGTGTTATAGCTACTATGTATAGTCCCACAGGCATAAATCCATACTATGGGGAGCCTTATCTACTAAAATCATTTGTTATTGTGGTCTTAGGTGGACTAGGATCTGTGATAGGTGCCTATATAGGTGGATTAATATTTGGGTTGGCAGAAACCGCATTATTCCCTATATACGATTATCTTAATTTCCACAGCCCATCCTCAATGGCTTTATTCACAGAGTTCGTTATATTGCTCTTATTACTACTACTCAGACCACAGGGATTATTTAGGAGGTGATTTAATTGGGTTTAAGACAGGTATTGATTAAGCACTTAACACTAATTATTCTTATAGTGATCTACATAACCCTATGGTTTCTAAGAGAGATCTTCCCAGAATATTCACAGCTAATAATAACATTACTATATTACATAACTATTGCACAGGCATACAATATATTCCTCGGGATGACAGGATATGTTGATTTTGGATATGTATCATACTTCGGCTTAGGATTATACGGGATGGCTGTGGCAATTACTCTGGCGTCTAGCTCAAATATGTCTGAGCACATGGCTATACTACTAGGGATCTTACTAGCACTGGCACTAGCGAATACTGTGGCAGGAGTTGTCGGAGCCATAGCACTTAGATTAAGAGGAGCTTATTTCGCGATAGCAACAATAGGACTTAGTCAAGCACTGAGATACCTTATTGAGGGAGCCAAGATCTGGGGTGGTGCCGAAGGGGTGATAATAGCAAGTGATCTTCGTAAAATATTTGGTGAAGAGAGATTCTCTTACGCAACAATAACTCTACCTGATACAGGAATATTTATTCTAACACTACTATCAGGCTTAGTCATGTATGTGGTTAGAAATAGTAGATTAGGCTATGGTTTACTAGCTATTAGAGAAGATGAGGATGTTGCGAGAGTAATGGGTGTTAATACAACACTATACAAGTTTATCGCTTTCTTGATATCAGCTTCATTAACTAGTTTAGTTGGCTCAATGTGGGCTCTTAAAATAACAGCTATTTACCCACCTGAGTCATTTAATATTGCTTTCTCAGTAGAGTTCATAGTCATTGTTATGTTAGGTGGAGCAGGAACAGTGCTCGGTCCATTGGTGGGTGGCTCACTCTACGCATTATCAAAATACTATCTCGGCACAATACTACCTGGTCTTCAATTAACAATATTCTCAGTGCTTCTACTAATAATAGTTCTAGTATTTAGACAAGGCATAGTAGGGGAATTAAGATCTCTATTGTATAAGTACTCATTTATTAGAGAGGTGATTAGATAATGAATTCATCTAAACCTATGCTACGTGTTCAAGGTGTCACCAAGAGATTTGGTGGATTAGTTGCGTTAAGAAAAGTTTCATTAGACATATTCGGTGGAGAGAGAGTAGCTATTATAGGACCAAACGGTTCTGGTAAAACAACGTTGTTTAACGTGATCAATGGTGTATATATCCCCGACGAGGGGAGAGTATTTTATGAAGAGATGGATATAACCTATAAACCTCCGAACGAGAGAGCTCGTATGGGTATAGCTCGAGCATTTCAGATACCTAGACCATTCCCAGGCGCGACTGTTAGAGAAAATGTTGCTATAGGTGCTTTATTCGGTAGATTTGGTCATAAGATTAGTCTCGAGGAGGCTCTTAGAATAGCTGATGAGAAACTGAGACTTGTGGGTCTCTATGATAAAAGAGATGAGCTAGCTGCAAAATTAACAGGTCCTGAGAGAAAAATGCTTGAATTCGCTAGAGCACTGGCTATGTCTCCAAAACTACTTCTCCTAGATGAGATCATGGCTGGTATGCCACCTGGGAGAGTTGATCAAATAGTGGATCTTATTAAAGAAATATCGGAGAAAGAAGGTATTGCTGTGGCTGTAATGGTCGAGCATGTTATAAGAGCTGTTGTTAGATACGCTGAGAGAGTGTATGTGTTGGATAGAGGAGAGATCGTTTTATCAGGATCAGTTGATGAAGTTATGCGAAGTCCTAAGCTCAGAGAAATATATTTGGGGACAAGATTCAAGGAGGTGTAATCAAATGCTGATTGTCAAAGACTTAGTCTCAGGCTATGGCTATATGCAGGTTCTCTGGGGAGTTTCTCTGAAGGTTGAGAGAAGAAAAATAGCATCGATTCTTGGGCCTAATGGTGCGGGTAAAACAACTCTTCTAAATACTATATATGGTGTCGTGAAACCCTGGAGAGGAACTATTATCTTTAAAGATATGGATGTTACAAAGAAACCTCCTCACAAAAAAGTTGAGTTAGGTTTAAACATTGTTCCTGAAGGAAGAAGATTATTTCCAAACATGAGTGTTATAGATAATCTGTATCTCGGGGCATATACTAAGAGAGCTAGAGAAAAGATAAATGATACTCTTGAGCTAGTCTTTAATCTATTCCCAATTCTAAAGGAGAGAAGAAATCAATTAGCGGGGACATTAAGTGGAGGAGAACAACAGATGCTAGCGATAGCAAGAACCCTAATGTCAAGACCAGAGCTCATTTTATTAGATGAGCCTAGCCAAGGGATAGCTCCGAGAGTAGTTGAGAGTATTATGAGAGTATTAGCTAGACTTCGCGACGAGGAAAATATGACGATACTATTAGTTGAGCAAAATATTCAGGCAGCAATAGAGTATAGTGATTACTTCTATATAATTGATCAAGGGCGAATAGTTGCGGAGGGGGACATTGAGGAGATAAAAAAGAAGACACCTGAAACGCTAAAAGTTTTCATTGGACTATAGAATCTAATATAATCTCAAGATCTTTGACAATTTCTTTGATCTGTGATTTAATATTTACGTGCCCTAACCAAATCTGTAGTCCTTAAAGTCTAAAAATGTTAGAAATTATTCAAGGCATCTAGAGAGAGTATAAAATCTTCAGTAGTAAATGACACAAAGTGATCGCTGGCGAATACTCTAAATAGTAAGTAATTTATGATCTTGCTCATCTTATTCGGTTCCTCAGGATCTGTCATTATAATACTATGAAAACCTCTCTCTAATTCATCGTATGGATGTGCATAGGATATTTCACTGAGCCTATAAAATTCTTCTATTACCCTATTAGGTATTTTATTAGCAAGGATCTTATTAATGATCTCGGGTGTCACATCTTCGCATCTTTTGATTAGGGTAGGGTGGAGC
>JBMFLZ010000065.1:0-4178 GCA_049970935.1 Sulfolobales archaeon
CTGGGAACAATGAGTAGTGTAGCTAGTGTCGATATAGGCAGTATCCCGAGGATCACGAGAGCAATCTGGGACAAGTAAGCTAGTAAGTAAAATACTTGGTAGAGAATAAGCGATTTTTCGAGACCAAGTAAATTAGCTAGTGTCCTAACATTTCTCTCGAGATCTGTCTTCATATCTCTAATATTATTCGCGAAGAGCACATTAGATATTAGGAAGCCGAGAGGAACACCTATTAAGAAAGCTCTTGTATCTAGCCCACCGGTTAAGGCGTAGAAAACCCCTAGCGTGAGTAGAGGACCAAAAGCTACGAAGACTAAGACTTCTCCGAGTGCTCTATGCTTCATATAGGGGTAGCCGCTGTACATAAAGCCGATCATGAAGCCTAGCAAGCCCAGGGGAATAATCAACCATCTACTGTAGATATATGATATGTAGAGACCTATCGATAATGATAACGAGAATAGTAGCATTGATCCTAGGAAGAGTCTATTTGGTGTAAGAATATTCTCAACTAATGGATGAGGTCTATATATTACCGTGCCAGTCTCTAATCTATCTACACCCTTGATGTAGTCATAGTAATCATTTAACCAATTAGCTACTCCATGAAGCAGTAACACACCTAGTATAACCAGGGTCAAGAGGAAAAGATCCACGTTATGGCCTAAGTAGATCACATACAATGCAGAGATTATGATAACAAGAAATGACATAATAAAAGACCATGGTCTCATAGAAAGAAAAAGTATTAGGAGCCTTCGACTGAAGCTCACTAAATCTCTCCCAGAAATAAAAATTTAATGATTTAAAAATATATTGTAATTGTGATGATCTATCCTAATATGCTCTTCGCATACAATCTGTCCAAGAGCAAAGGATCATAAACAAGAAATATGGTAGAGATGATTGTATTTTCAGTCTTCATTAAATGTAACAAGCGAATTACTAACATCTTCAAATACTCAGTCATAGCATCCCTAATCCTCTATTTATCTATAAGTGTCGTATTTACTCAAGCCCCTGATCCAAGCGCTATACACGAACCACCGGTGAGTGATGCGATAATATAGATCCCTACTTCTATATGCTATACAATATCTTCCATGGTATCTACAATTAATTTAGTTAATGATTCTTTAACTGATACTTCTGTACTCAGTGATGATCTGAAGAGATTATTATCTGAGAGCAAAATAACTCATCAGGACCAGCAGAGATCTCGTCTCCTAAATGTACTCTTATTCAAGTTTTTTATTTCGGAGGGTGAATTTAATATGTTTCTGAGTATAAGAGATAGTTTGAGGCAGACTACTTCGAGATATAGCAACTCGAGAATACTTATATGAGCTACTCCATTAGAAGCCTTTAATACAAGTAATTTTGAGACGATTGAGATCAGGAATATGAGACAATCGATGGTGTACTAGGTGAGTTTATTGCTAAATTAAGAAGATCCATGGTCAAAGTTATTGAGTGTATCACGAGTAATGGATCGTTTCCTATAGTATCTATATATCCAACGGATAATAAAGAGGATCTTTCCCTGGATCAAGTAATTGAATTATGTCTACAGATCCCTACTACAGTGGTAGGCATCTCAGCCTTAAATACTTCGGAGACATAGATTGGGATCATAACAATACGAGACTACAAAACATATGTGATTATCTCAGTGATGTTTGGTGTCTGTGATAAGCTTCCTTATTATTATGAGACGCTCGATCAAGAGCTTTTAGTAATGAATTGTCTAGATCTCTAATATGCTAGGGTTTATACATACATTGATTTATCTCATTAGTGCGTAGGGGCTAGGTGTATCCTATGAAATCTATTGAGTCCTTAATGAATGAGCATAGAGTTATTGAGCATGGATTAGTTCTTCTAGAGAGGATTATTAATAGATTAAATAGTGGTGAGAGGATCCCAGCTGATATTATCAGGATCCTAATAAGATTCTTCTTTAGAGAATTCGCAGACAAATATCATCATGGAAAGGAGGAGGATTCGTTATTTCCTCTACTAGAGAGCAGAGGTATTCCGAGGATTGGTGGACCTATAGGAGTTATGTTGATAGAGCATTAGATGAGAAGAGACTATATTAGAGGCATGGAAGAGGCTTTGAGCAAGATCGAGACTAGTGAGGAGGCTAAGAATAATTTTATTAATAATGCTATTAGTTACATCGCGCTACTCAGAGATCACATATTTAAAGAAGACAACATACTCTTCAGAATGGCTGAGAGCGTCTTGGATCAGGATGATGATGCTAGATTAGAGAAAGAGTTTGAGAGAATCGAGGTTGAGAGACTAGGATCAGGTGTTCAGAGGAGTTAATAGCTAGTCTCAGTAGGGTGGAGGAGTTCCTCAGGAGATGATACAGAGAAGCTAGTATTATTTATGAGGATTTATAGTGTATATTCAATAGATCACGGGAATAACTATTAGATTCATAGAAAGAGTTTTAGCTTAAAGAAAATTATTCTTTGTGATGTTTTCGAGGCTTTAAATAGTGATGATTTTACATTACTTGTAGTATATTATTTCTCAACTAATTCAAGAGCTTTATCTAATGCCTCAATTGCTTTATCAAGTTCCTCGTATGAGATCACTAATGGTGGTTGTATTCTAATAACGTTTCCGTAGATCCCTCCTACACCTATTAGGAAACCGAATTCTCTCATGAGGGATTTCACTCTCTTAGCCTCGTTGGTAGCGGGTGTCTTCTTCTCGTCTCTCACCAGTTCTACTCCAATCATTAGACCAAGACCTCTTACATCACCAATTACTCGATGTCTCTGCTTAAGCTCTTCTAATCTCTTCATTACATAAATTCCCTTTTCCCAAGCTTTTTTATGAAGCTCTTCTCTGAGGATAATATCAATTGTTTTTATGGCAGCAGCAGCTGAGACAGGGTTGCCACCAAATGTTGAGAAGTGATCTCCTGGCTCAAATGCTGAGGCTATTTCCTCGGTGGTTGTGCACGCACTTATGGGTAGACCTCCTCCGAGTGCTTTAGCAGTGGTCACTATATCTGGCTCAATATTGAAGTGCTCTATTCCAAAGAGCCTTCCTGTTCTCCCGAAGCCTGTTTGCACCTCATCAACTATTAATAAGGCATTGTACTTGTCTAAAATCTCCTCTTTAAATATTCTCAGATAATTTCTTGGTAAAGGAATAATGCCTGGTTCACCTAGAACAGGCTCAATTATGAGAGCAGCTACACTACTCGTAGACGCTTCTCTAACAAGATCTCTCGCTATCTCTACATAGACCTTGCCGCACTCTTCTTCATCATCAGCGAACCTAGATCTGTAGCAGTAAGGAGCTGGAACAAATATCACTCCCGGTAGCAAGGGTCCAATATTTCTCTTTCTCCCACCTTGACCAGTCACACTTAGAGTAGCGAGTGTTCTACCGTGAAAAGAAGGTGCTAGAGCAATAAACTCGTATCTCCTCGTGTATTTCCTCGCCAGCTTAAGAGCACATTCATTAGCCTCAGCACCACTATTACCAAAGAATGATTTAGTTAGCTTCTTCGAGGGCATGATAGAGGCTAGTTTCTTAGCTAACTCAATTAGTATAGGGACGTAGTAGTAGTATGATATATGAGCGTATTTCTTAATTTGCTGAGTAACTGCTTCTATTATCTCGTCTCTTGAGTAGCCAATATTCATAACCGCTATTCCTGAGAAAAGATCTATGTATTCTCTACCATCAATATCTCTTATTATTGTCCCCTTAGCCTCGGAGACCACTACAGGAGTTACCTCATCAAGTATATTGAGGATCAGGTATCTATGAGCCTCAGAAATTATTTTTTCTCTCTCACTCATACTTATCTCAATAAATCATTTACTTGAATGATACTAAAACAGTTTTGTGATTTATTTGAATATTATTCCTTGATCTCATGATATAATTTATGTGTTATTCAATTAATAGGTTAGGATGAGGTATAATAAATGACTAAATCTTTTGATGACCTCAGATTCTCTGAATTTTATGGTGAACTACCTAACTACGTGGGGAATAAATACGTCTCTGTCGCAACAGATAAGTTTTATGAATCCTATGACCCGGGCACAGGAAAAGTTATTGCTAAGGTCCCAGAGACGCCCTCTGAAGAAATTGAGAGAGCAATTGAAGTCGCATATAATGCTTTTGAGAAATGGTCTCGT
>JBMFLZ010000066.1:0-4173 GCA_049970935.1 Sulfolobales archaeon
GTCTGTCTCTTGGAGCATCCACGTAATGTACGAAAATAGCTTTTAAGCTATTTCATATATATATCTCGGGAGATAGTAAATGCCTGAAAAACCTCATCTCAATATGGTGATAATTGGACATGTTGATCATGGAAAAAGTACATTAGTAGGACACATGCTAGTATTACTTAAGCAGATCGATGAGAAGCAGCAAAAAGAAGTTGAGGAGGAGGCTAAAAAAGCTGGTAAAGAAACTGAGAAATTCGCTTGGCTTCTTGATAGAATGAAGGAGGAGAGAGAAAGAGGTGTAACAATTGCGTTAAGCTTTGTTAAATTTGAGACTGATAAATACTTATTCACAATAATTGATGCTCCAGGACATAGAGACTTTGTCAAGAACATGATCACAGGCACAAGTCAAGCTGATGTAGCAGTATTAGTTGTGTCTGCTAAGAAAGGAGAGTTTGAGGCTGGTATGAGCCCTGAGGGTCAGACCAGAGAGCATCTCACACTAGCTAAGACGCTAGGAATTGATCAGGTTGTTGTAGCTATTAACAAAATGGATTTAACAGAGCCGCCATTCAGCGAGCAGAGATACAAGGAGATTGTTGAGCAATTAAAGAAGTTTATGAAGACACTAGGCTATAAGGTCGATGAAATACCTTTTGTACCAGTATCCGCTTGGTTAGGTGACAACATCGTTTCTCCGAGCCCTAATATGAAGTGGTATAAGGGACCAACATTTGTTGAGGCTCTAAACACATTCAAAGTACCTCCTAAACCAATTGATAAGCCACTGAGAATACCCTTAACAGAAGCAATTGTTGTTAGTGGTGTAGGTACTGTACTCATTGGTAGAGTAGAGACTGGTGTTCTGAAGGTAGGTGATAGAGTAATTATAATGCCTGTGAAGAAAAGCGGTGATGTTAGAAGCATAGAAATGCATCACACACCACTTCAACAAGCTGTCCCAGGGGACAATATAGGTTTCAACGTTAGAGGTATAGCTAAACAAGATGTTAAGAGAGGAGATGTTGTGGGACACGAAACTAATCCACCAACAGTTGTTGACACATTCAGAGCACGAATATTCCTTATGTGGCACCCATCAGCTATTGGAGTAGGCTATACACCAGTTATACATGCTCACACAGCCTCTATAGCTTGTAGAATAATTGAGATCGAGGCTAAACTAGATCCAAAGACTGGTCAAGTTATTGAAAAGAACCCACAGTTCCTGAAACCAGGCGATATTGCTATAGTTAAATTTAAACCAATTAAACCAATGGTTCTAGAGAAATATCAGGACTTCCCGCAACTTGGAAGATTCGCTATGAGAGATATGGGTAAGACAATAGGTGTTGGTCAAGTAATAGATGTAACACCTGCAAAAATCTAATTCTAGAGACGCAGTGAGTAATAATGAAAGTAAGGATCAGGCTCTGGGGAACAAATCACGAAAATGTTGACTACGTAGCTAAACAAATAGTTGAGATAGCTAAGAAATCTGGTGTAGAGGTAAGAGGACCAGTTCCACTACCGACAAAGAGATTAGTTGTATCAACATTGAGACTACCCCACGGAGAAGGCACAAAAGTCTACGAGAAGTGGGAGATGAGGATACATAAGAGACTAATAGATGTAGCAGCAGACGAGAGAGTAATGAGACAAATAATGAGAATTAGAGTTCCACAGAATGTCTATATAGAGGTAGAAATAATCAGATAATTTTAAATAAAAATTTCTCAATAACTCAGATCTAAAAACAATTAATCTATTTCTACAATAATCTAAATGTCTTGAAGAGTCTCATAGATAATTAGGTTTTTTAGTAATCCAAAACTAATATATTTTCGGAGCCGGGGTGCCCGAGCGGTCCAAGGGGCTGGCCTTGAGAGCCAGTGGGCGATGAGCCCGCGCGGGTTCGAATCCCGCCCCCGGCGCCATATTCATCTAAGTTGTGTACAATATTCTTAAATTTTGTGTCTAAGGCATTATCTTTGGTGAAGTACGTGTTTAAAGATCCTCTGCTGGAAGAGGTTTTGAGAAAAAGAGGTGATTTAATTGATTTATTGATCAAAATGGTTGAGATACCAACTATTTCACCCTCAGGTGATAATTATCTAGAGTATGTTTCTTTTATGAGAGATTATTTCAGAGAAAAAGGTTTCGGTGTTGAGATAATTGATGTGCCTCAGGATCTGGTTGATAAGAGTGTTCCACCAGAGGGTAGAGGTAGGAAAAGATCTATTGTATTAGCTAGAGTTGGTTCAAAAAAGAATATTGTTCTACACTTCAATGGACATTACGATGTTGTTCCAGGCGGCCCAGGCTGGACTGTTACTGAGCCTTTTAAACCTGTGATTAGGGGAGACAGGATATATGGTAGAGGAACAACTGATATGAAAGGTGGTATAGCCTCAGCTATTATAGCTATGGAGATCATAGCTAAAAAAGCTGAGAGAGAGGATTTCGGTGTGGAGATTGCCTTGGTACCTGACGAAGAAATAGGTGGTTTGACAGGGACGGGCTACTTAGTCTCTCTGGGGGCTGTCGGGAGTAGATATGTTGTTATTGTTGAACCAAGCGGTGTAGACAGAGTATATATTGGACATAAGGGCTCTGTGTGGGGTAGAGTGATTGTGAAAGGAAGAACAGCTCATGGATCAACTCCTTGGCTTGGCATAAATGCCTTTGAGAAAACTGTTGAGCTAGTCTACGAGATAATGAGAAAAATAATACCTGAGTTGAGCAAGAAGAAATCTGCGTATGAATACGATCTTCCAGAGGGTAACGTTCCTACGCTCACTTTAGGAGGCTACTTGAAGGGGGGAGAAAAAACGAATCAGGTACCAGGTGAGGTTGTATTCAGCTTTGACAGAAGAGTTATTGTAGAGGAGAATGCTGAGGAAGTCTGGAGAGAGTTGAGAGAAAAGGTACTTGGAATAGCTAAGGAGAAGAATATAGAGATAGAGATAGTTCTTGAGCAGATCTCACAACCGGTTTTAACGGATCCCAATTCTAAAATAGTTAAAGCACTAGAGAAATCAGGAGAAGAAGTACTTGGGAAACCACCTAAGAAGATAGTGTGTATAGGAGGATTAGACATGAGATTCTACGCCGAGAAGAAATATGAGGTAGCCACATATGGACCAGGTGCTCTAGGGGTTGCACACGCACCAGATGAGTATATTGAGATAAGCGATCTTATTAAAGCATCTCAAGTGTATATTAGGCTAATACAGAATCTTTCTCGAGAAAGGTAGCGAGGCAATTTAAGAATAATAATATTTGCCACTTGATCAGTCTGTGGTAATACCGTAGAAAAATATAGCTTAGAAAAGATCCTGTCGAAAAAATGTCTCTACACATAGAGTATTTTTAGAAGGGTTATGCTTAAATACTCTCTATACTTTATCTATTACCCGAGGGATACTAGAGAGAAATGAATAACAACGAGGAAAATAGAGATCCCTTCATAATAGGAAAACACGTCTTTGGCAACTTATATGGAATGGATCCTAATCTTCTAACAAATGAAGACTTCCTGAGAGAGATAGCTATTAAAGCTGCTGAGTTAGCTAATATGGTTATTGTAGAGGCCAAGTCCTGGAAATTTGGTGGCTTGAAAGGAGGAGTATCAGTCATAGTTTTGGTTCAGGAGAGTCACATAGCTATACACACATGGAATGAGTATAACTACGCTACAGTCGATATCTACACATGTGGTGAGAAATCAGATCCCTGGAGAGCCTTTAGATACATAATTGATATGCTAAAACCAAAATACTACGTTGTTAATTACGCTGATAGAACACAACTACCTATCTTCCTAACGAGTGAAGTAAATAAATAAAATCTCCTTGAGTAATAGATCTCTTGTAAATAATTTTCTCCTTTTTTATCTTTATTTTGTTTTTCACAACATTGTAAATTTGGATAAGAGTATTCTAGGGAATGATGTGTGTGGCGGTCGCTGAAGAATGATGACTTAGGAGCCTAACTGACTCATCTTCACACACATATGATTTTATCTATATAAGCTCTGGATATTTGTTATGTAAGGGTTCAGTAAATAGTGATCTTTTTACTAGATTTTGATCTTACGTTAGCAGACTCTTTGAGAGGTTTAGTAGAGTCAGTTAGATATGTTTATGCAGAGAAGTTCTTAAGAAGTAAATTTATTGATCTAGA
>JBMFLZ010000067.1:0-3982 GCA_049970935.1 Sulfolobales archaeon
CTAACTAAACCCCAGGCTCCTTCATCTCACCCTCCTCCTCTACTAACGTCTCATGTAACTGTAACACTGTTGTTATAGCTACTAGAGCTGATGCTAGAGCGTACTTTGCTGATATAACCATGCCTGGTGTTGCGTCTAGCACGTGTTTAGCATATCTGAATAAGCCTACTGGTGCCTCCTCTCTGGCTCCAACCATTAGGTATACTCTCTTACTCCTCCTCCCACTAATAATGTTTATGTAAGCGTGATCTTGGATAATCTGTATTGATACGATCTTATCTGAGATCTCTGGATTAGACATGGATCAGTGATATAGTGTCTCCGGCATCTATAGGTCTGGTGATGAGATTAGGAAAGGTGGCGTATCTGAGGATCCTGATTAGAAGGATCTTGCTACACTAGTGAGATTGTCCAATGCTAGAAAGAGATGTTGTGAGTTAACTATGTCCTGTGCTAATTGGGTCATCTCTTTATGTCTACGCCAAGATCCTTGTGTGATGGGAGTTCTCTTCTTGCTTTCTCAAGAAGCTTAATGTATTTATCTAGATCTATTCTAAGTAGAGTTTTCTCATTCACTGGCTCTAACCCCGTGACTGTGTAGATTAGTCTATAGGGTGGTTGTGTGGTTAATGCATATATTGGTGGTTTCTTATACTCCTCTCTTGTTCTCGGGTACCTAGTAATTACTAACTCGCTGGGCTCAACTGATCCTTTTCTCAGCATATTTATGTAATTGTCTATTACTTTATGTGCCTCTGATAGCACCTCCGCTAGTTCCTGAGGTGTCTCTGCCCTCGCTAACTTGTTTAGTGCCTCTATTTGTGCCTTCTTAACTACTGCTGGAGTGTCTCTTCTCACCGCCAGCACCCCCTTAATCTTTACTTCACCGCTTCCCAACAACCCGTAGTACTTGTTTGAGGCTGCCTCGTCACTCGTTAATCTCCTTGGTATATAGAGCCACTTGAAGTAAGCCTCTGTCTTTGCTCTGAAGCCCGTGGCCTCCTCAATAATTTTCTTAAGCTCCTCGCACATGGCTTGGTTGCTTACGTTGTCTATGAATACGCTATCAACTATTGCATGAATCACTCTATAACCTCTTTTCTCAACTGAGATTCTTGCTCTTCTAAGTATCTCTCTGCTTGTGCTAGTAACCATTTCGTGAGCCATTACTGACCCGAACAACGCGTTTCTGTAGCCTAGGTACCCGAAGCTTGCTACAAGGATCCATTTCACAGCACTCTTTCTATACTCATACAATTCATCTCCGGTTCTCTTAGCCAGCTCATCATACAGATCTTTTAATTCAATAAGTTTCTTTAGGCTGGCAGGCACCACACCCTCCTCATCCAAGCACACTGTGTGGCTACTCCACTCAGGCCTGAACCTATTTGAGCAATAATCCCTATCAACTGTTTCTCCAGAGATATTGTATCTAACAATGATGCTGGGGTAGAGACTGCGGAAATCAATTTGACAAACACCCCAGTAGAGACCTGGTCTAGGCTGATAAACCACTCCGCCTCTGTCGAAGAGCACTAATTCTCTCAAACTTCTCCAGGGCTCGAATCTGCCGTAGGTTTTGTCAACAATAAGTCTTCTGTCTCTAGCTATTAGAGCCTCAATAGTTGTTAAAACTCTGCCTATAGAGATGTTCTTCATGAGACTAAGAGGTATGTAGCCTAATCTACTCCACTCAAAAAACTCCGATGGGTGATGAGCTCCTGCAACAATCCATCTATAAACAATTTCTTTAACGCCTGGCTCCACAGAGATTAATTGAGTATAGATGTAGGGGTCTGTGAAACCTAGAGTAAATCTATTGGAGATCAGATAATTAACTAAATCTCTCAGCTCCCAGAATCTTTCCGCACCCTCTCTTGTGTAAGCAGTGTAGTAGCCGTCTACTAAATCAATTAAGACATAGCTTATATCAGGATCTCTGTGCTCAGGTCCCCAGCTACTCGTTTGGGGTCTATTACTGATCCATTGGGTCACTGGGGTAAGTGGCTTGATCCCGGATCTATACAAAGCCTCAGTAAGAGGATGAGGAAAAGTGTTCAGAGGCCTGAGCCCCTTAGAAGAGCTTGTCTCAAGGATCTTCTTAAGCACTCTGAGACTCTTGGTTCTGAAAACAACTACGTCCACAGTCTCTGTGTAGAATGGTGGTTTTCTCCACTTCTCAACCCACGCATCATCTGCCTCCGAAGAGTCTCTCAGCTCCTCGGCGACCCTGTGCGGATCCGGGGTCTCTAGGTACCCATAGAAATCTATTCTCCCAATTCTCCTCTCTATTGAGTGTCTCTCATCATCGTATAACACAAAGACTGTATCATTTCCCTCGGTGTAGACATCTAGTAGCCAGATCACTTGATTCACCGTATTTGCAATCAGGCGGTGAGAATAGTTTATTTCGCTAGATGCCTCTTCTCTAGCTGAGCTATTCTTCTCATTAGGTGAATAACTATTATCTCAAGAGGATCCTCGACCCCTACGTGTCCGAGAAGTGAGAATGTGGTGTCTATATCTCTCAAGAACTCCTCGAAGAATATTTTCTCATCGGCTGGGAGAAGATCTATTATTCTCCTAATTCTATCACTATATCTACTCAACGCAGCTCTAAGAGAAGAAGTGTTTCTACCCATGGTCTCCAGCTATGTGCTTAGTAAAATAGTGTTTTAAGACACAGGCATCTAATTAATTAATTTATTACTTTCGGTGATCTCTCCCTCACTATATAAGCTCACTAAGATATGTGGGGAAACATATTCATTGAGCTACTAGGTGTCAGACCCCTAGATGAGTTGATTAATCCCACTAAGAGAGATTGGGTCACTGAGCTCTACGGAGACCCAGGAGCACTTCTCCTACTTGCACACAATATACTTGTCTACAGATCCTTGTTCGGGGAGGTTTATGCAGTACTCAATCTAGAATTTGGTGGAGTAGATACTCTCTATCTAGTTAAGATATGCAGGATCTATGACTGTGATCTGAGCAAGATATATATCTCGAGAGCATTTAGATCCCAAGACACAGTAGAGATACTGAAGAGCCTAGAGAACGTGAGAGACTCCACGATAGTCCTCATATTCCCATACAACTACCTGCCTCAGGACCCAGCCAAGTATCACGAAGCCACTAGGATAACAGGTATCATAAGTAGAATTAGTTTAAGCAACACAGTAATACTACTTAACACAATAACAAGATTTGGTTCAAGAAACCCTGAGGGAGGATCACTTCATCACCACTTAGTAAAAATAATTCTGAGAATAGCTGAGAGAGGAGAGTGGCTAATTGCTGAGTTAATTAAGCACCCCGTGAAGTCATTAGGTGAGAAGAGAATATTCTCAAAAAAGATATTGAGCAATCCTCTGCCAACAACTAAGCAGAGAACAATACTAGAGTGGGTAGCTAACAGAGTGAGAGAAGCCAAGTGATCTAAGATACATAAGCTAAATACATGAATTACTATAAAATATAAATATGTTACTTAAGTAATGATTCTTGTTTCCAGAGTCTCACCTCAGATTCTCAGCAAGATCTTGAGGCTAACGAGATAAAGCAATTATATATTTGTGGTGTATATACGCATAAAGTATTGAGATACTCAGGATTTTTAATTAAATACTCTTAATTACAACTGAATGCCTCGCTCTCTGGGGCGGGGATGATTGATGTTTATAGACTTGATGCTGGTATTATAATTGGATGATGAGATAGTAATAGACATAGTGGCAAGACCTTCAAATGATGATTACGAGAGATGAGGGTCATTAAACATGTTCCCGAGCCCCCGAGAGAGAATAGGGTGTAATGAGCCGGAGACCCTACCGAGAGATCTTATATAGAATTGAAAGGGCTATAGCGATGTTCTGTGAAACGTTAAAATCATAAACGCTGACAAGACATGGGACACCTACTACCCCACTTATAGCTGAAGTGCTCTTGGTAAAGGAGTTGTTGTGGCTGTATTAGACAC
>JBMFLZ010000068.1:0-3814 GCA_049970935.1 Sulfolobales archaeon
CGTGTATTGTTGTGTAGTATATCACTATATATATGCTTATAGTGATCTTATCTATATGTAGCCGGCGGGGCCTTTTTTATTTTGTTATCTAAGTTTTTCTTGGTATGTCTAAGGATCTCGAGAATTTGTATAGGATTTCTCCATGGCCTGAGGATCTTGCTGGTGGTGGTAGGAGAAGATTTGAGGAGGCTTATAAGGTCTTCTCTGATATTATTGAGCATAGATGGTTTAGAGATCTTTTGTTGAGTAGAAGGAGTATTTTGATTCTTGATTTGTGTGGTGGTGTGGGTGTTGGTGGTATTTCACTTGCTAAAGTTCTTGTTGAGAGAGGGTTTGATGCTAGGGTCATTATTAATGATCTGAGGTCTTCTGCTCTTGAGAAAGCTAGGGTTTATGGTAGAGAGATGCTTGGCTTCGATGTTGAGGTTGTTTTAGCTAATGCTTTAGAGATCGATAAATATGTTTCTAGAGCTGATATTGCTTTGATCTATGGTTTATCTCTTCCACATTTTGATTCTTATGATCTAGTTTATTTAATGAGTGTTTTATCAAAGATCTTGGGTGACGAAGGTGTTCTAGCAATTGAGGAAATTGATAGAGTGTGGCTTCTGTTTAGTCAGAGAGATAAGAGAGATTACTTTCTTGAGTACAGTGATGATAGATACATATTATCTGGACACGTAAGTTATAATCCACTCAGAGGATTATTCAAGAGAGTATTCATAGATCTTAGCACAATGGATAGAGTATACGCAGATTTCAGACTATGGGACCTAGCCAGTATTTTAAGTACGGCATGGATATTCTTTAGAGAAATAGATTTCGTGCCTATAAAAACATTTTATCATGGAATCATATTGGCGAGACACTCTAGAGGAATAGATCCTGGTATGTACAGAGAGAAACCATTTAAATAAAATGAAGGTGAATATCAGAATCTAAATAATGCAAAAGGTGTTTACTTGGAGAAGGCTCTCAGAATAAAGATCATAGGGGTAGTTCAAGGAGTAGGCTACAGACCCTTTGTCTATAGACTAGCTACTAAGCTCAGCCTCAGAGGATACGTAGTTAATAGAGGAGGTGCAGAAGTAGAGATCTTCGTAGAAGGTGAGGAGAATAAATTAGTTGAGTTCAGAGAGAGGTTATTAAGAGATAAACCCCCCAGCACATTACGAGGAGATCCTAGTAGAAGAGATCAGACCCCAAGGCTACACTGATTTCAGGATCCTTAAAAGCATATATGACAAAGATCTGAGAAGCATGATCCCGCCAGATATAGCTATATGCGATGACTGCATAAGAGAGATACGAGATAAAAATACAAGATTCCATAACTACTTCTGGAATAGTTGTGCTTGGTGTGGCCCCAGATTCTCAATGATTTATAGGACACCATATGATAGAGAGAATACTTCAATGAAGAAATATATCCTATGCCATTACTGTTCGAAAGACTATAGTGATCCTGAGAACATCAGAAGATTCCATGCACAGGGGATAAGCTGTCCCCTGTGTGGACCGAGAACCTATGTCTACACCTCAAGTGGAGAGAGGATCCCGTTGAGTGAGGAAGAGATAATTAATTTTATATCAAAGAAGATTTTAGATGGATCAATTGTAGCAATAAAAGGAGTGGGGGGTTATCACATAGCTTCTCTAGCCTCTAGAGACGATGTTGTTCTAGAGCTTAGGAGACGCAAGAAGAGACCCTATAAACCCTTCGCATTAATGGCTAGAGACCTAGGCGTTGTCGAGAAAATAGCTTACTTAAATAAAGAGGCTGAGAGACTTCTAAGATCACCAGAGAGACCAATAGTTATTCTCCCAAAGAAAGAGAATAGCGGTGTCTCAGAGTATGTGGCTCCGGGATTATCTAGTTTAGGTATAATGCTTCCATACACAGGTTTCCAAATACTTCTACTAGACATGATACCAGATGGATACCTTATCATGACGAGTGGGAATATTCATGGAAGACCGATGTGCACAGATCTGAGTTGTGTCCTACGTGAATTAAGAGAAGTTATTGATTTCGTGGTGGAGCATGATAGAGAAATTGTTCATAGAGTAGATGATAGTGTAATTAGATTCACGGATGATCAACCTGTTTTTCTCCGAAGATCCAGAGGCTACGCGCCGAGGTGGATAAGAGCTCCATTTGAGATAGGAGAATTCGTAGCAGTAGGAGCAGAGCTACAGGTAGCTGGTGCAGTGAGTTTCGAGAACAAGATCCTTCCTACTCAATTCATAGGTGATTTAGATGATCCAGGTAATCTAGAGGATCTAGAGAAAGAATTGATGTGGTTCATTGAGACATACAATATTAAACCAAGAGCGGTTGCAGTTGATAAACACCCCTATTATCACAGTAGAGAAGTAGCTTTAAGAATAGCCGAGAAATTCAATATACCAATCGCGGAGATCCAGCATCATCATGCTCACATAAACGCTTTAATGATTGAGGAGAAATACGATCTAGGTGAGGAAGCACTCGGGATAGCTATAGACGGGACAGGGTACGGTGAAAATGGTGAGATATGGGGTGGTGAAATAATGTTAACAAGATATAATGAGTATAAGCGACTAGCCACCTTAAAACCATTTTATTTACCGGGTGGCGATACAGCTGCGATTTATCCTGTTAAGCCTCTTATAAGTATGTTAGCATCAAATAACTACTCGCTAGAAGAAGTATTAGAGATACTATCAAAAAGAGATCTCTTTAGGACACTACCGGGAGGATCTGAGGAGGCCGAGATAACATATATCTTATCTCGTGAGAAGAGAGGTGTGAAGACAAGTAGCATGGGTAGAACACTAGATGCTTTCTCAGCTCTTCTAGGGATCTGCACTTTAAGAACATATGAGGGAGAACCACCAATTAGATTAGAGGCAGAGGCAGATAGAGGAAAATACATCGAGTCAGACACCCCATCTAAGTTATTGAGACATGAGGAAGGGATCCTCACAATAGACACAGGAGTATTTCTGGAGTGGCTACTTGATAAGATAGAGACTTACAAGAGAGAAGATCTGGCAAAAACAACACTAATTACAATAGGCGAAGCCCTAGGAGAAGCGGTAATTAACGTCTCTAGAGGTCTTCGGCTACCTAGAAATGAAGTGCTACTATCAGGCGGAGCCTCAGTAAACACCTACATAGTAAAGGGACTAAGAAAAGTTTTGTTAGAGAACGATCTTGTGCTAAAACTTCATAGAGAGCTTCCACCAGGAGATGGCGGTATCGCTGTGGGTCAAATAGTTTTTCTAAGAGCTTTCTATCTCTAAATTAATCAAGTTGTAGATATTGTGCTTCTACCCATCTAAAATGGCGCCGATCAGATTTAGCAGATCATTCAATAGAGCCTTGAACATATTTATTGAGTATATCACAGCAACAGTATATAATTTAACAATTTAACATAATTAAACAATTATATAGAGTAAATATTTGTCTAAGCTTTATTATCTTTCTATTACAAATATATGGTGAGGTGTTCTAAGTGAATAAATTATATATAGCGATTATTATTGTAGCCATAGTAATGTTTTTAGTTGGGTATTTGGTTGGAGGATTTATTCCGAGAGCACCTGGAGGTCTTGTAACAGTCTCTATTCCTTACACCTATACTGTGTCTACTGTAAAAACAGTCACGATAACCACTTATTCACCACCAGCCACCACATCCCCTATAACAACACCTGCTACATCTCCATCTCCTACACCACCTACTCCACTTCCAGAGAAGATTGTTATAGGATTATCAGTTCCTCTAACAGGGAGTCAGGGTGAGGTTGGTACCGCGGGTTTCAG
>JBMFLZ010000069.1:0-3674 GCA_049970935.1 Sulfolobales archaeon
ACATGCAAGTACTTATTCAAAGCGATCTTTGGTAGTGGTTTGAGACTGAGTAAATTTCTTAAGAAGAAACTCTACATAGATCTTTATAAAGCCCCTTTGATAAGAATAGATCCGCTGCATATACCACTTCTACTCACGTCGAAAAAATACGTAGAGAATTATTTCAAGAAATGGTTTATACAGAACATAAGCAATCTCGAAATAAAGAATTAACCCCCGAAACACCTCTCTATAGTCAGAGCATATTTTTATTACTTCTTAAATAACTAATGCGGGGTCTAATAACCAGATTCATGCTAATGGTGCAACTATATGATTAAGGGTCTTGTCTTAGCTGCTGGCGAGGGCTCCAGGCTCAGACCCTTCACTTATTCTCGTCCTAAGCATCTTATTCCTCTTCTGGGTAAGCCGCTTATTCTTTACCCCATTGAGGATCTTGTTAAAGCAGGTGTTTCTGAGATAGGTGTTGTAGTCGGCTACTTCGCTGATTTAATAAAAGATTTCTTGGGCGATGGATCTAGGTATGGTGCTAGGCTCAGATACATTGTTCAGGAGAGGAGACTTGGCATAGCACACGCCATATATAGAGGTGTTGAGGAGGGTTTTCTAGATAGGGAGTTCATTGTTTACTTAGGCGATAATATTGTTAGTGGTGGTGTAGAGAGCTTCCTGAGAGAATTCTATGAGAAGAGATCTGATGTCCATATATTGCTTACTGAGGTGAAGGATCCTAGGAGCTTTGGTGTAGCGGTATTAGATGGTGGTAGAATTATTAAGCTAGTTGAGAAGCCTAAGGAAATAATCTCTAATCTAGCGGTTGTCGGCGTATACATCTTTAGAGACCCTGATCTTGTTGCTAGAGCATTTAAGAGCCTCAAGCCCTCCTGGAGAGGTGAGTACGAGATCACTGAACTCATTCAATGGTTCATTGACCACGGCTACAAAGTCTCATACTCCAAGATTAGTGGATGGTGGAAGGATGTCGGTACATACAATGGATTACTAGACGCAATATATATGCTACTAGACAAGGTAAGTGAGAGAATCAGTGGTGAGGTAAGTGGTGAGGTGAGGGGGAGGGTAGTGGTTGAGAGAAATGCGGTGGTTGAGGGAGATGTTTATGGTCCAGCATATATTGGTGAGGGAAGCTACGTATCCAAATCCTCTGTTATCGAGCCCTATACCTCTATTGAGAATAATGTTAAGCTGTTATCTGGTAGAGTGGCGAGGTCTCTGATAATGGACTATTGTGAAATAGATCTTAATAGAAGTAGATTAATTGATAGTGTTATTGGCTCACATACTAGGATTAAGGCTGCAAGAGAGCTTCATGGAGACATAAGACTGATTATTTCTGATAATAGTTTTATACAAATATAGGTGGTTCAAGGAATTGTTTTAGGGTTTTGTTATGAGGATTCTTGTCACAGGCTGCGGTGGCTATATTGGTAGTATTCTCGTCTCTTATTTACTTAGTAGGGGTTATAAGGTACGTTGTGTTGATTGGCTTGTTTTCGGTGAAGATATTCTTGATCACGTGATTAATAATCCAGGCTTCGAGTTAATTAAGAGAGATATTAGAGAACTAGACTCATCTGTTTTTCGAGAGGTTGATGCTGTAGTTGATTTGGCAGCCATATCTAATGACCCCGCTGGTGAGCTAGATCCTGAACTCACGATGTCTATTAACTACAGAGGGAGAGTCAGAAATGCTCAGTTATCGATCAAGAATAATGTTTCTAGATATGTGCTTGCATCAACATGTAGTGTTTATGGGAGAAGAGAAGGTGTTGCTGATGAAACATCTGAGCCTAATCCATTAACAACTTATGCTAAAGCAAATCTATATGCTGAGAAAGATATTTTGGCTCTACCGAAGCAGAACACTATAGTAACGATTCTACGTTTCGCAACAGCTTACGGTCCTTCTAGGAGAATGCGTTTTGATCTTGTTGTTAATGCAATGACTCTCTCAGCTTATTCTGATAACAAAATATATGTTGAGGGAGATGGTTCACAGTATAGACCACTTGTTCATGTCTTAGATATTGCTAGAGCAATAATGTTTATTCTTGAGCAACCTGCCGAGAGCATTAGGGATCAGATCTTTAATATTGGCTCAAACGATCAGAATTACCGCGTGATTGATATAGCTGAGAAAGTTAAGTCAGTTGTGGGTGGCGAGATAATGTTTAGAGGAGAGATTGATAAGAGGAGCTATAAAGTATCTTTCGATAAGATAAAGAGCCTTGGTTGGGAGCCTATTTTCAGAGTTGAGGAAGGGATCAAACAAGTCTATCAAGAATTACTCATGGGGCACTTGAAGCCTGAGGATAGGTGGTGGACTGTGAAATGGTATAAGAAGGTGCTTGGGAAATGATTATTCTCACTGGTGTAAGCTCTTCTCCAGGCTATAAAACAGCTCTTAAACTAAGATCCTTGGGATACCAGATCTTAGGAGTATACAATACTCACGCCGTTGAGAACATAAATGCTATTAAATTTGATTTAACAAAAGATCCCTCGAAACTCATATACGATTACAAACCAGAGACCGTGATCCATATGGCCGCCATAGGTGAAGTAGATAAATGCGAAAGTGATCAAGCCATGTGCTACCTAATTAACACCATAGCTACTAGAGAATTAGCTAAAGCATCATATAAAATAGGTTCCCGTTTCATCTATTTATCAACGGACTACGTATTCGACGGTTCTAAAGGCCTGTATACTGAAGAAGATCCTCCTCGACCAATAAATTACTATGGATTAACAAAACTACTAGGTGAAGAAGCCACATTAAGTATCAATGGTGTTATCATTAGAACAGCATGGATCTATGGCTTAGGCCCTGGCCGTGTTAATTTTGGTCGTTTTGTGATAGATAAATTATCTAGAGGTGAAGAGATCAGAGCTATAGTTGATCAATGGAGTTCACCAACATTAAACACTCTAATCGCAGAAGCCGTGGTAAGTATATTAAAAAGAGATTTTACTGGGATAATTCATGTAGCAGGTCCTCGAATGAGTAGATACGAATTCGCGTTAGCAATAGCAGATGTATTTGGTTTCCCCAAGTCACTAATTAAACCAGTATCAATAAATGAAGTCGGATACAAAGCTCCTAGACCAAGAGACTCTAGTTTAAATAATTCAAAAGCAACCCAGATGCTAAATATACCTCTAAACGATATTAAATACGCACTTGAGATACTTAAGAGAGAGTGGCTAGGTGAGAAAAATGCCATTTAAAGAATTCAAGAGATTAAATATTCCTGATGTAGTGCTCATTGAATATATCAGGTTCCCTGATCAGAGAGGTTTCTTCGCTGAGCTCTACAAAAGAACTGATTTCCTTGCTAATGATGTGCCTTACGATTTTGTTCAGGTGAATCTGAGTTTTTCTAGGAGGGGGGTTGTTAGAGGACTTCACTACCAGCTTAAGCCTATGGAGCAGGGTAAATTAGTTTATGTATTGAGTGGCAAGGTATATGATGTGGCAGTTGATATTAGGAGAGGATCTCCGTGGTTCGGTAGATACGTAGGCGTTTATCTTGAGCAGGGATACGCACTGTGGATACCCCCGGGATTCGCCCACGGATTCCAGGCTCTTGAGGATACTCTCTTCCTCTACCTGGTGACCAAGGAGTATAGTCCTCAGCACGAGAGATGCA
>JBMFLZ010000070.1:0-3464 GCA_049970935.1 Sulfolobales archaeon
AGCATGTGAACATACCGCATCCACAGCATATAGCTCTCCATCTATTTTGGCAACGAAGATTATTTTGTCATCAACTCTAATCGCTAATGAACCTCCTGCATTCTCGAGAGCTTTCTCAGATAATACTCTTCTCTAAACCATATACATCATCTGTCTACATAAAGAAACCTAACTTATATTTATGACATCTATACATAGTTGCAGAGGCAATATAGTCTTACTCAAGATCCTTACTTAATAAATCTATACATGATTTAATGATTCTTCCTAATACCTACCCCTAATTCTTTCCTACTTATTAATTAAATTTTGTTGAATACAGTAAAGTATTTTTGATTCTAGTTTTTTACTCTTTAACCGCGATATATTAGTTAGTGTATTATGATTATTATAACTGGTGATTTAATATAGAAAAGGATTATCTTAATTATGCCATAGATCTTCTTAAAGAGCTGATTTCTATCCCCTCTATTAATCCTCCTGGCGAGAGTTATAAAGAGATCTCTGTTTTTCTCGAGAGGAGACTTAGAGAAATAGGTTTCGAGACTAGATTAATTGAGGTTCCTGAGGAGTATATGGATAAGTGGTATCCTTATAAGCCTCTTCACAGAGGCTACCCGAGATACATTGTCTACGGAGGATTCGGGGGTGGTAGACCAATTATTCAATTTAATGGTCACTACGATGTTGTTCCTCCAGGCACTGGGTGGTCTAGGGATCCCTTCAAGGCATATGTTGAGGGAGACAAGATCTTTGGCAGAGGATCAACTGATATGAAGGGTGGTATCGCGACAGTAATTGCAGCATTGAAGTATGTTATTGAGAAAGAACTTGTTTCGAGAGGTAGAGTCGAGGTTGTTTTCGTACCCGATGAGGAGTCTGGCGGTGTAGGAACAAGATACTTTGTTGAGAGTGGGATATCAGCACCTGACTACGTTATTATCGCTGAGCCAACAACTTTTAAGAGAATTAATATTGGTCATAAAGGGCTTGTGAGAGGCGTTGTTAAGGTACTTGGTAAACAGGTTCATGGGAGTGTTCCTTGGAAAGGTAGAAATGCTTTTCTTGACGCAGCAAAACTAGCCTTAAGGTTCCAGGAGATCTATGAAAAGATCCTTAGGGAGAGATCTACCGCCGCGCCCGTGGATGAGGAGGAGGCTAAGCACCCAACAATTAACTTAGGTGGATACGCTGAGTCAACTAGCAAGAAAGATAATATTGTCCCCGGAGAATTCTTGTTTAGTTTTGATAGAAGAGTTATTCCCGAAGAAGACATCGAGTTAGTCTCTCGAGAAATAATTGATTTATTCAGTAAATTATCAAAGGAGCTAGGCATAGAATCCTCTGTTGAGATCCTTAGTAAGGTCCCGGCCTCTATGACTAGAGGAGATAGTTTATTGGTTAAGAGATTAAGTAAGTGTATCAATGAGATACATGGTGTGGAGCCATTAATAAGACTTAGCTATGGTAGAGATGACACAGTATACTATAGACAAGCAGGGATCGATGCAGTAACCTATGGACCTGGTGTGGAAGGCACAGCTCATATGCCTGATGAATATACTTCTATAAGTGATATTGAGAGAGTGCTGAGAACATACATATGTTTATTAAAAGATCTTCTCTACGTAAAGTAGAAGAAAAAGAACTCTTTTTACCTAACTTTAATGAATTTGTATCTCTCGTATATCAACTCTATAGATCCGTCTTTCCTCACTCTGAACTCCACAGGTGTCTCAACACCTAGACTGGGTGTCGTGAATATATATTCGTCTTCTCTCAACTCCTTTGGGAATAGTGGTAGCTCCCAACCGGTGTATTTTCCTTTAGAGACTAAGTAGAGGATCGGTCCTCTTCTCTCGACCCTTGTTCTTATAGTGGATCTGTAGCTTACGTAGTCTCCCACTAATTTATCATATACTCTCTCGTAGTAGACGAATCTAAGCTCTTTCTCAGGGTCTCTGCCGAGTGCCAGTGCCAGGGCGTATTGTCCAATGAAGGTTGGTGAGTAGCCTGTTGTGTTTGTTAGAACCACAACACCTAGTTTCTCACTCTCTATATAGCCTATGTATGCAGTGTATACTAGAACTGATCCTCCGTGCCCCACTAGTTTTCTTCCGAAGAAGTTTGGTATGATCCTCAGACCCAGACCATATCCCTCAGGCCCATAGTATCCTTCGCCTGTGTTTATCCATATCTTCTCCATCTCCTCTATGCTTTTTCTACTAATGATCTCATTTCCATTATAAACTCCTCTATTTATGAGAAACATTATGTATTTGGATAGATCCTTGGCGTTGCTGAGTAATCCCCCATCTGAGGTTATTCCGTAGGGGAATGAGGATCTCTTGATATTCCCATCTCTATCCACTACATAGGGGACTGCTACATTAGGATCTTTCTCAACATCACTCTTATACAAATATGTTCTCTTCATCTCGAGAGGATCCAGGATCCTTCTTCTAATATACTCCTCATACTTGTACCCAGAGACTTTCTCAATGATCATGCCTAGAAGAACATAGCCCTCATTCAAATAAAAATATCTCTCCCCAGGCCTAGCCACAGCCCATTCATCAGCTCCCCTCAAGAAAGATATCATATCCTCATAAGAGGCTATTGGAAGCCAAGTAGCATTCTCCTCACCAACGAAACTTCTTATATAAGCCTCAGCATAGGCTAAAGCAGGTATACCACTGGAGTGCGTCATGAGATGCCATATAAGTATCTTCTCGCCATAAGGCCTCAGATCAAGTGGAACATATTTATCCACAGGATCATATATACTTAGCTTACCCTCCTCAACAAGAGACATTATAGCTAAAGAAGTAAATGACTTAGTTATCGATCCAATACCATACACAGTCTCAGTATCAGCAGGAACAAAATTCTCAAGATCCCTATAGCCAAAAGCCCTAGAATAAACAATTCTATCTCCACTAATGACACTAATCACGAGACTAGGTAGCTTAGTCTTACTCATTTTCTCAAGAATAAAGCTCTCCAATCTCGCTGTATCTAGGCTCATATAAAATCACCAGAATACTCTAATTATATTCAAAATAATAAAACTACGTAATGCAGAGAGAATATTTATATCAAATGCTTGATTTTTATCGTGATGAATCGATATAAGTTCGAGAGTGGAATACACGTTTAGAATATGCAATATTTCAGAGGTAGCGAACAATTGCTTGAGGTACCACATAGATCCGCCAATGCTAACGGTGCTTGATGCCTCATAGTATATTAGTCTATCTACTTCTCAAGCCTTGAACATTTTGAGATTATTAGCTTCGCACCGTGATCCTCATATAATTTCCCGAGAACTTAAACGAAATCCATTAGATCTTCTATGCCAACAGAGTATCAAAACTCTTCTGCTAGCCTCTCAGGCTTAAGAAGCGCTCTCCTAACCCAGTCCTCTAGAATGTTCTTAGCCTACCTATGATAGGACCTAATCC
>JBMFLZ010000071.1:0-3351 GCA_049970935.1 Sulfolobales archaeon
ATATGAAGCAGATGAGAGCGAGCATGGATAGTCTGAGAGATCTGATAATAGCGAGGCTAGTAGAGGCACTGACCAGAAAGAGCTAGAGATTATAGTTCCTTTTTAATTGTTTTCTTCAATTATTACGATTGATAGCCCTGCTCTTTTGAGCTCAGTCCACATCGACATGAAAGCATCCATTAATAGAGATATAGAGATATAAAGACATCATCCATGAATTATTAGGAGAAGCTAGGGAGAGAAGAAGAGGAAGAGAAGATGTCTGTGAAGAAATGATTTATTCTATATCTATTTGAGTATCTTCTTTAGCTGAGGGATCTTGTCTCCTCTATGTATCTCAGTATTTTATCAAGTGTCTCTTTATCAATAAAATTCATTGAGTGAAGGATCTTGAATAGATCTTCAGCATTCATTAAGCTGTATAGTGGAACTCCGATCTTCTCGAGTCTTTCACGTGCTCCTTGCCCACGATCTATCACAACCAAGGCTTTCACGGGGTATCCGCCTTCTGTCTTAATAGCTTCTATGCTTCTCTCCAGAGATCCTCCTGTTGTCGCTACGTCATCAACCACTGCGATTCTTCTATTCTTCACGTGCCCCTCCACTTGTGATTGTGTTCCATGTTCTTTTCTCTCTATTCTTACGTAGCCTAGTGCCTTCCTTGTTTTGCAGGCTAGGTATGTTGCTAGTGGTATACCGGCTGTCGCTACACCCACGAACATTTCTATGTCTTCTAGAGGTACTTTACTAATTATATTCTCGACTATTTCCTCGACTAGGTCTGGGTAACTGTAGATCCTCCTAAGATCTATGTAGAATGGGCTCTTAAGCCCTGAGGTTAGGACAAACTCGCCTATTTTCACAGCACCAATTGTGTAGAGTTTCTTAACTAGCTCCTGCATTTCGACACACTCTCCTCAATCTCCTTAATTACCTCAATAATTACTTTTCCAGGGTCTTGTGCTCTGGTCACGAGTCTACCAATGATCTCGTAGTCAGCACCAGCACACAGAGCCGATCCAGGAGGAGCACCTTGGGCACCTACTCCTGGAGCAAGAATCTTTACATCACCACCTAGCTCCCTCCTGACTAATCTAATGATCTCGGGTCTTGTAGCCGGGGCAACAACACCCCACGCACCTACTTTCTTAGCAATTGATAGAAAATCACTGAGATGAGGATCTATGAATTCTCTAGATCCCCGATGACTCATAGAGACAACAAGTACTAGCTTAAGACCTCTCTCCCTAGCTCTCTCAGAGAGCTTATCTAACGCATTCTCATAACCAGTAAAAGCATGAGCAATAACACCATCGACACCCAACTCACCTAAATAATCAATTGATAATGCCATTACATCACCAATATCAGCTAATTTAAGATCCGCGACAACAAATTTTTCTCTAGCCAAGCTCCTCACATATCTAAACGAGGAGGGTCCACCAGCTAGGAGAAGTGGAAGACCTATCTTGTAACCATAAACATACTCCTTCGTTGCATCAATAATATTTCTCAGCCAATTATGTAGCTTCTCTTGCTCTCTCAGTTCCTTATCGGGATCCAGGGCAATAATAATCAATAGAGAAACACCTCAGAGAGTAGTGATTAGGACCCAGTATAAGTAGGTGAGAAATCTTAATATGCTTAAGTAGGATAGGATCTGGGATTCAGCGAAATGATCTCTTCATGGAAAATCTATAGAGAATAGAAAAGATCTGTATACTACTTATGTAACTACTAAATCTTTCAAAAACTATTTTCCCAAGGATCTTTTGAGGCCTAGCAAAAGAATTTGTTTTTATTAATCATTATTTTAATGCAGAACCTAGGCGAGAACCAGATCTCTTTAATGGAGTTTAACAACTTATTCTTTCCTAACCAGGGTCTTATGATTCTTCCGAGGAAATTTTCATCTAGAAATCAAGCATAGATTCATTAAATGATCCTTCACCAAGTATTTAAAGAAATAATAAATGATTATATATGTTTATATTTATATTAGAGGTAAAATTCTTCTCTAACAGTATTGATTAGCACAACAGCTGTTATTGAGAGAGTAGCTAGTACAATACACATAAGTTGTGCTCCTAGTATTGTCATTGCTAAACCTATTGCTACTGGAAACACTATTGTGCTTAAATCACTTATAGTTTGCCACATCACTAGGAAACTATGTATCTTCTCTCTACTTACTATAGATGATACATCTGAGCCAATAGTGATCATGGTTCCAGCTCCTAAACCATTTCCTAATCCATAGATCATTAGTCCCGCGACATAGATCTCGGGTGCCTTGGAGGCGGTTAACACCATGTATGCCACTGCTATTATTGAGAAACTTAGAGAGACAGCGACTCCTCTACCTCTCTTATCCATTAATAAACCAGAGGGGTATGACATCAATATATCGAATAATCCCGATAAACCTATTAGGTAGCTTACGTAGCTTTTATCGAGTCTCGCAAGATTTTCACCAATTGATGGTAGAACAAGGTTTCTAACAGATCTAATACCTTGAATAATAAACATAGCCGCAAATAATATAATTAGTTCTTTCCAAAGAATCTTTTCTGAAGATCTTATCTGAAGATCTCTTATACCTAGTTTATCTATGTGAGAAAGATTTGATTCGTGGGTCAATCTCTTACCAATAGTTAGTGACATAATTAATGCTACTAGACCTAGTAGAAGAGCTAATAAGTAAATCACATCGTAGCTCCATAACGAGAGTATGAATCCTACCAGCACCGGGCCTATGAATAATCCGACTCTCTCAGAAGCACCTATGAAAGAAGAAGCTCTACCTCTGATCTCTCTCGGCACTTCTGTAGCGATTAAGTATCTCCTAGATATATTCCATATACTTCTCCCAGAGCCGAAGAGTATTAGCGAGAGAATCAGCAAAGAATCAATGTTTAGAGGAAGAATAAGATACAACGCGTATATCGAGAGAGACAATGTAGCTAGAGACAAAATATTTGTTCCATAAGAACCAAATCTCTTAACCAGGAAACCAGTAAATGGATCAGTTAATAAAGAACCTAGATTAATATAAGTCAAAGCCAAAGCCGCGTCCAGGAAAGATTTCTTCTCATAAATCATGTAAATCGGTAGAGAGATCGAGACCATAACTCTTAGAACAGCAATAATTATCGAAGGAGCATATATCTCAACAAATAACCTAAGAAATAGTTTATTCATACCGATAAATTATTAATTAACAGCCTTTAAGTAAGTGAAAACAATCTTCTTACCCAAGATCTTTACTTGCATATACCCAGTGTAGTTGAAAAAGAATCAATACTTCTAGTAGGGATAGCAACACAAGATCTCTTATTATAATAATCGATA
>JBMFLZ010000072.1:0-3227 GCA_049970935.1 Sulfolobales archaeon
ATCTGGGAATCCCATTAATCTAGCCTGTTCTCTTACTGTAAGTAATCTATCTTCGAAAGGATGTATGAATCTGGAGGAACCCATTATAGTAGGAGCTATATCGTAAGGATCTAGACGCAGATAATTATAGAATCTTTTATTATCGGAGCCTATAAATACGTATAAAGCTTTCCCTCTCCTAATCTTAGTTATCCTTCTAAGTTTTTTGCCTGACAAGTGTATTATTTCGTGGTTCGGCACATCGCCTGATTTTAGCTCGGAAAGATCTGATATAGCCTCCCAAACAGTCTTTCTAGTTCTAATTATCTCGGGCCTGATCTTGATATTTGATACAAATACCCTTGTCCTACGACTAGGAGTTCCGTAATCTTCTGCTCTTAGAATATTGAAATATACTTCTTCATAACCAGCTTTTCTCAAAAGATCCTCTATAGCAAGTTTAATATCTCTCTCTGCTATTGCTGGTACATTCTCCATAACAAATATATCTGGCTTAAGCTCTGAAACAATTCTTATGAAGTGTAGCGTTAATTGACCAACAGGATCCTTAAATAATCTATCTAGAGGATTCTTCTCTCTATTCGGATTCGCGCCTGTGAAGGGTTCACAGGGTGGGCTTCCAATAATTATTCTAGGTGAGTAGCCTAGTAAATCAATGATGTCTTTGCCTGTTATATCTCTGATATCCTCATTTAAAGCGATCGCGTGAGGAAAGTTTAGTTTGAATGATTTAATAGCCGATCTATTGTTATCTACTCCTAAGACTACTCTAAAACCTGCGTTCTCAAATCCTCTAGCGAATCCCCCTGCTCCTGAAAAAAGATCAACTACTTCGAGATAAGATTCTCTTCTCTTCATCTATGATCTCATTCTCTAACTTCTTAATTAATTCCTCTAATTTATGTATTCTCTCACTAAGATCTATGTTCTGAAGAGGCTCACCGCAAGATGAGCATATATACTCATTCTCTAAGGCTTCTTCCTCTGTGAATTCTCTCTTACATCTGGGACATATATATTTTATTCTACGCTCATGATCTATTCTTTTCTTAAGCACATGAAGAATCATTTTCTTTCTATTGAGTATTATTCTAGGTAGATCTTTTGTATTAATCCTCCAGTAATACACGTAGTAATTTGTTTCTCTATCACGAACTCTTCTCGCAGACACGTAACCCTCTTCAGCTAATTGATAAAGTATTTTTCGAATCTCTGAATCTCTCATATTCAGAGTAGAAGCTAGCTCATGATCGGTTACTTCTCTCGATAATTTATAGATCTCTTGAAAAACTATTTTAGCGCTTTCACCAAATGTTTCTTTGATTAATTCAACAATTCTCATTAAGTCATTACTCATCTTTACTCTAATATAATATTATGGCGTATATAGCTATTATTTCTGACCTCTCCTAGTTAAGGAGCCTTATTATTTTATGAGAGCTTAATAACTTTCTTTCCTCTAGGATCTGGAATAATCTTAATTTTGGCATCATTGAACACGAGATTCAGCTCCTTTCCACGATACAATCTATCTAAGAAGACAGCTAATGCTGATACCTCAGAGTGAGGTTGCGTAGTTATAGATACATTATAGTGAGAGTACTCGAAAATCTCTCTCGGAACCTTCTCAGCACCTACAACAATAAGAACCCTACTGCATTTTTCTCTGATATCGTCTATAACAAGATCTATAGGTAAGCCATACATAGTTAAATGAACAATACAATTTCCCTCAATACTTCTCCATTCTCTGAGAAGCTTAGTGTAGCTGATATTGTCTTCATAGATGAAGTAATTTTCTCCTCCCCATAAACTAAGAACTTTCTTTATACTTGCCCTAATTTTATCATCAGAGATGTTCGCTAAGTAGAAACCTCTGCAACCAAATGCTCTCGCCACTAATGCTACATGTGTAGTGATCCTTTTGTCTCTCTCGGGTCTGTGGCCTAGTCTAAGAACATATGTCTCGGGTTTTAACTCATCTATTGTAATTTCATTAGACACTTTTATCCAGGTATTCTATACGATGATCACTCTTAAGTTTTAAAATTACCTATACACATCAGCTGAGACAGGTCTCTTCACTAATCCGGTGGAGTTTTCTCATCACTATATTAATTATATGGCTGAGGGTTTTAATTATTTCTCCTTTTTCCTAATAGCAACCACATCTCCAAAAGTAAGATCACTGGGGACTTTTGCTAACTTAGAAGAACTCGAGGTAAGAGCTTCCTCTTCAGTTTTCATGACAATAATCTTTACACCTAGTATATTCTCTATCTTTCGAGCAAGATCTATTGTCGGGATTAATTTACCTGCTTCTATTCTCTTGATCACATTCTCGCTCTCGCCTAATCTCAGAGCCAGATCCTTAGTACTCATATTTCTTTGCTCACGAGCTCGTCTTATAATCTCCGGATAATTAGGGTCCACCTCATATTTTTCAACAATCTTTAGATTAACCTGCTGAGTTCTCTTCACACCACTTCTCTGAGGTATCATAGGAGTAAACATAATATGCTTAGCAGATGACTCAGTAGAGATTCTCTGATTCTTTTTTACTATGTCAGGGCCCTTGACACTGCTTCTACTAATATTCCTGGATCCACTGCTTACATACTTAAAATAACACGATGGACACACAATCATCTCAATGTTCTCCACATAGATCTTGAAGGCAGAAGTCTCAGGAATCTCTCTACCACAGATCTCGCAGTAAACAGTTTTCTGTGGAGACAAGAAATCACTCTCCGAGCTAAAATACCTTAATAAATAAATATTGAATAAATATTTAACATTTAAGTCCCCCCGAGGGGATTCGAACCCCTGACCACCCGGTATCCGCGCCCCCTCACTACAGCCGGGCGCTCTACCGCTGAGCTACGGGGGGCTCATCTATATATTTTATTGTGCAAGATTATAAAAATTTCCTTAATTAAAGCTATTGATTACGAGTTTTTTAGACCCGTCGAAATTTAATAGCTTTAAAATAATTTATTTTCCATAGAGTATTGGGGGTTGATAAAGATGGATCAAAACATCGTTGTTGAGGAAATAAATATTCAACCGGTAGAGAAGCACTTAGTAGAGTTAGTAGAGAGAAAGGGACTGGGACACCCTGATTATATAGCTGATGCTGTCTCTGAAATCTCTAGTATATATTTATCGAAATACTACAAAGAGAAGTATGGGGTCATATTACATCATAATTTAGATAAGACCCTAGT
>JBMFLZ010000073.1:0-3114 GCA_049970935.1 Sulfolobales archaeon
AACATGATCCCATTAGCAGTAGCGATCCAGCTAGGCATCAAACCAATAGACGTATTAGTCTACAGCCAAGTCATTCTATCAATAGTGCTAATAACAGTCATGGCACCAATAACCATAGTAAGCTCCAAGGAGAGATACATGGGAGAACTAAGAAACACAAAACCCTCAAACATACTAGCAACAATAGGCACAGCATTTGTGGCAACAATTAATGTATGGATGCTCATAAGCCTAATCAAATAAGATCTTTAATCGTCATAGAACAAAATTTTTATTCCAAGAAAAAATAACCATAGTAGGGACACCTGCGCGGGCCCGTCGTCTAGCCTGGTTAGGACGCCGCCCTTACGAGGCGGAGGTCCGGGGTTCAAGTCCCCGCGGGCCCATCATGGTCATATAGGTTTCTTGCTATCGTCAATATGAGGATCATGTGTATTTTAGTTGATAGAGATTTTATTCATTGCTTATTGTTTTTTGAGGAGATCTATTAAATCTCTTATATCTTGGATATTTGCTTTAACATACTCTTTTGTTGCCTTAGCTTCGTGAAATCCCCATACATGAAGTGTCCAAGCTGAATTCCATATTCTTCTTATGTTATCACCGTATCTTTCTCTGAGTATATTAATAGCTTCAAAGAAATCCTCTGTTTTCCATCTACCTCTACTCCTAACTTTACTGAGGATTTCAGCGAGATCTTGCTTAATTATTAGAGCTTTAATAGCTTCTTCAGCTGCTTTATATAGTTTCTCGCTGGCTTGAACAGGGTCTTCATCAATTAGTCTCGTGCCTTCCTCGAAGAATCTCTTAGCAAGCTCAACACGAGACTCATACTCCTCATTAGGATCTAGATTAAGTTCTTGAAACAAAGAATCAATTATTAAAGACTCGATATCAATATTTAGTGTCTTAAGACGTTTATACAGATTCTCAGGTAGACATAAAGTGATTATGGGCTCTGATGATCTCTCTTTACTACTACAGTGCTCCTCTATAAAAATCACCTTCTATTAATAGAATTTGTCTCTAAAGGAATTAATTTGAAATAAGTGTATTGCTAAAATCTATTGATGAACTCTTTTATTTACATTGTCTTGTTACAGATCTATATTTCGAAGACTGCACCGGTATATGCAGAAGTACTTAATTTAGAGTATCTATAGAGATAAGAGAGTTTATCTAAAACTCTCTCTGGAGGTCTCCACTCAGCTTTTCTCTTGCTTAATTCTTCTTGGCTTACTAAGAGATCTATTCTCTTATTATTAAGATCTATCTCAATTAAGTCTCCCTCTTCCACAAATGCTATAGGGCCTCCTTCAGCGGCCTCAGGCGAGACATGTCCCACACATATTCCACGTGTTGCACCCGAGAATCTGCCATCCGTAACTAATGCAACATCCTTGTCAAGACCCATTCCAGCTAATGCTGATGTTGGTCCAAGCATCTCTCTCATACCTGGTCCTCCCTTAGGCCCCTCATAACGGATCACTACAACATCTCCTGGTTTTATTTCACCACTTCTTATTGCTTTAGTGGCTTCTTCTTCGCTATTAAATGGTTTCGCAACGCCTCTGAATACTCCTTTTGAAATTACTGAGGGGTCTACGGCAGCAACCTTGATAACTGATCCTTGTGGAGCAAGTGATCCTCGGAGAATAAGTATACTCTTAGGTTTATAAGGCTTATCTATTGGTCGAATCACATTTTCATCTATGAATCTAACACTCTCAATAATTTCTCTAATAGTTTTCAAGGCTACAGTTACTCTATCAGCATGTATAAGATTCTTTTCATATAATCTCTTCATCACAGCCGGGATCCCGCCTGCTTCATGAAGATCCTCTACTCTGTGAGGCCCACCTGGACTAAGATTTGTGATCGCAGGTACTTTATCACTTAATTTATCAAAATCATCTAGCGATAATTTTATTCCAAATTCTCTAGCTATAGCAGGTAAATGAAGAATTGTGTTCGTGGATCCACCTAAAGCTAGATCAACAGCTATTGCGTCTAAAAAAGCCTCATATGATACTATATCTCTCGGCTTCAGATCTCTCTCAACTAATTTCATAACTATTAAACCAGCTTTCTTAGCTAATCTAATTCTCGCCGCATGAACAGCAGGTATAGTTCCATTGCCAGGGAGAGTTACGCCTAGAGCCTCTGCTAAAGCATTCATAGTATTTGCCGTAAACATCCCAGCGCATGAACCAACTCCTGGACAAGCGATCTCCTCAAGTTCTTTTAATTCCTCTAGAGATATTCTACCAGCATAATATTTACCGACGGCCTCAAAAACATCTTTGATATCCACTTTATATCCTCTGAATCTACCAGCAAGCATAGGTCCGCCACCAATGAATATAGATGGAATATTCAATCTACCCATAGCCATAAGCATTCCAGGAACAATCTTATCACATGATCCGATGAAGACTAAACCATCAAATTGATAAGCTTTATACATGACCTCTATACTATCAGCAATTAATTCTCTTGAAGGAAGAGAATATTTCATACCCTCATGACCCATAGCAATACCATCACATAAACCAATAGTATTAAACTCCAAAGGAGTCCCACCACCTAATCTAACACCTGCTTTAACAGCCTCAGCAATTTCTCTAAGATGCTTGTGACCAGGAATAACTTCATTCCAACTATTAACAATACCAATGAGAGGTCTCTCAATTTCTTCATCAATTAAACCAAGAGCCTTAAGTAAAGCTCTGTGAGGAGCTCTCTCGATACCTGACTTAATAATTGAACTTCTTTGAGAAATTTGTGGTTTATTCAACATAAAAATTTTCACCATTTTACTAATTATATGGGCACTATCATATAAAAATTTTTAACTAATTTATTTCATCAGTTTAAATGGGGATTTTTAACTATGATGAGTATAAGAGAATTAAAAGCAAAAGATTTATTCTCCGTAGAAGGCAAAGTTGCGCTAGTCACTGGTGCCGCGGGAGGAATAGGGGGAGCTATCGCGGAATTATTCGCTGAATTAGGGGGGAAGGTAATCGCGAGTGATATAGATATGGATAGGTTGGAAAAATTTGTAAAGAGATTAAGAGATAGAGGTTTTGAAGTTCATCCATATAAGGCTGT
>JBMFLZ010000074.1:0-2629 GCA_049970935.1 Sulfolobales archaeon
GCATTCATCCAGATATAAGAGCTAATTATCTCATGTCTCCAATAATGGTTGTAGCGTATGCTATAGCAGGAAATATCATGAAGGACTTATCTAAAGAACCTCTAGGATTCGATAGAGAAGGTAAACCTGTTTATCTCAGAGATATATGGCCCTCGAGAGAGGAGATCAATGAAATAATGAGGAGATATATAAGTCGAGAAATATTCCTAGATAAGTACTCTAGAATAGATGAGGAGGCTCCAGAGGAATGGAAGAAGCTTGAGGCTCCTACGGGAGCGGTGTATGAATGGGATGAAGCTAGTACTTACATAAGAAAACCACCATTCTTTGAGGATTTCGATCCTGATAAAATACCTGGGATCACTGATATTAAGGGTGCTAAAGTTCTGCTACTCTTGGGAGACTCAGTAACAACAGATCATATATCTCCGGCGGGTGCGATAGATCCGAAGAGTCCTGCAGGTCAGTACTTAATATCCAAAGGGGTTAAACCATCAGAATTTAATAACTATGGTGCTAGAAGAGGAAATCACGAGGTAATGGTTAGAGGAACCTTTGCGAGTAAGAGTTTAAGAAATCTTCTCCTCAAAGACAAAGGCATTGTTGGTGGATACACTATATATAGTCCCACAAATGAGATTCTAACAGTATATGATGCGGCCATGAGATACAAGTCTCTGAATATTCCATTAGCTGTAATTGCGGGTGAAAATTATGGGGCAGGTAGCTCAAGAGACTGGGCAGCTAAGGGACCTAAGCTACTCGGAATAAAATTTGTTGTTGCAAAAAGCTTTGAGAGGATCCATCGTAGCAATTTAATAGGAATGGGTATTATACCATTGCAATTCTTAGAGGGTGAAGGATATGAAGATCTTCAATTAGACGGATCAGAAACAATAGATATTATAGGCCTCGAAAATGCTAGGCCAAGAGATATTGTAAAAATGATCGTTAGAAAACCAGATGGTAGAGTAATTGAAAAGAAGCTTTTACTAAGGATCGATACAGAAGCAGAAATGAATTACGTAAAACATGGAGGAATATTACAATATGTATTAAGAAAAATATTAAAGAAACATGATCAAAAATGATACTTATAGATAGCTTCAGAGCTAAAGGACACCCAAATATTACAGCCAGACACAAAACTACACTAGAGATCACAAAAGAAAATTATGTCACCAAAAAAGGAGACTGTATCATAGCGATAGAATCAGAGAAAAGTGTTAAGGATCTAAATGATGAGATTAAAGAGAGTATTAAAAGAAAGTGGTTCATAGCACTTGTGATAAGGGTAGAAGATTTAATAGATTATGTATTAGGCGTAGGAGATCCCAGATTATCACTTGAAGATCCGGTGAGAATAGTCGTTAGAAAAAGTAATTACATAGATCGGAAGACATTAATGATAAAAGCAAATAAAGCAGCATCAGATCTTAATAGAGATCTTGTTAAGAAGCTTAAGATAAATAATGCTGATATTAATTTTATAATAGCAGCGTCTAACGATATAAATGAATTAATAGAATACGTGAATTCAGAATTTATTAGGAGGAAGTTTTAAAAAAAGCTTATTGATTTTTTCTTAGCGAATTTACGGTTTTTTAGCTGCTCTCTCGAGGAATCTTCTTGCTACATCAGCTTCTCTCGAGGGAATCTCTTTGTGGCAGAACCACCAGTCATAGCATGTATACTGCTTTAATCTCTCCTCTGCAGCCTCTCTAGTAGTTGGCGGTGGAACTATTACTCTCTCGCCAATTAATTCATTATTTGGCCAATTAGCTGGCATAGCGACCTGATACTGATCTGATACTTGAAGTGCCTTTATCATTCTGAGGATCTCATCAATGTTTCTGCCGAGTTCAAGTGGGTAATAGAGTATTGCTCTAATAACTCCGTTTGGATCCACGATAAATACTGCTCTAACAGTATGTGAAGCTGACTCAGCATGTAACATACCTAATTTAGAGGCCACCCTTCCTGTGGGATCTGCTATTATTGGGAATGGTATATCAACACCTAATTTCTCTTTTATCCACTCAATCCACTTAATATGGCTGTAATTCGAATCTACGCTTAGTCCCAGGAGCTCAGTATTTAACTCTTTGAAGTCTTGGTATCTCTTAGCAAAAGCTACGAATTCTGTTGTGCAAACTGGTGTGAAATCAGCAGGGTGACTGAATAGTACCAGCCATTTACCCCTATATGCGTCTGGTAGTTTGAGACGTCCCTTGGTAGTATCCACTTCCATTGAGGGAAACTGCTCTCCTATTAAAGGAATAGTTCCGGGCATATCCAACACCTTTTTAATCAGAATATATTTGTTAGATAGCTTATAAATATAAAACTAGATTTATTGTGTATTTTTTAACCTGAGTCATATATCACATTCGGTATACCAAAAGATTCTTGTGTGAGTATAATGATGATCATTGGTAGAAAATTTTGTAATACTACACACTTCTGAGTATAGATACGAGGTTGATTAATACGGCTATAGTCTACGTCTGTAGGAATTGCAGTAATGTTCTTCTAGTCTTTGATAGACCGGGGCACGAGTATGGTACAATACCTTCTCCATCAGACCTGAAATATAGATATCAAATAATTAGATGCCCTAAATGTGGAG
>JBMFLZ010000074.1:2639-2871 GCA_049970935.1 Sulfolobales archaeon
GCTGAAATTAACGTGGGTAAAATAGATCATATTCATAGCATAACCATAGTGAGAAGAGGTGAGGCTCTAAAGATCTATAAGAGATAAAATATCTATTAGTTGATGATACCACAGAACTAATCTCCTTACGCGGATAATTGATTCATGTGAGGGAAACTTCTCGATCAATTCTTAGAACCAATATAAAGAAAGTGGCGAAGGTCACAATAATTGATAGTATAGCTGGTATATA
>JBMFLZ010000075.1:0-2816 GCA_049970935.1 Sulfolobales archaeon
GTGAAGAGAGCCAAGGACATTGTTTACATAGTCATATCTACTCATAATCCTTTGTTTATATCATTGATTTGGGATAGACTTGAGGATGCTAAGACATATTATGTTTATAGAGATAAGAAGAGTGGTAGAACAAATGCTGTTGAGTTAGATATAGAGAAGTTTGCAAAGGATCTTAGAACAACAGATGATTTAGTTGAGTTAAAACCTAGTGAGATGATTAGAAACTACGAGAGAGCAAAGAAGGAGACTGAGATCAGGTAGTGAAGGTGTAAGAAAAATGATTATTTTTCTTCCGGAATGTTTTCTTAACAAGTGTTTCGCGGAGCTTTTACTTGAGGAGCTTAAAGTTAGAGGGAGAATAATTCATAAGGGTTTCTTCGGTGGAGACAGGATCTTAAAAGAATTAAAAAGTGTTTCTAGGAGAGTGTATGGCGATGAGAAAATTATTCTTATTATCGACATTGAAAATTGGCGAACGTCTAGAGGAATATATGTTAGGAATATATTCAAGGAATATGATAGAGTTGATAAAATACATGTGATGATCGGTGCAGAGAAAATTGGTGGCGATAGAGTTGTAGCGGTGATTTTTGATCCGAAACCTGAAGAGGTCTTTAACCTAGATCTAGATGAAAGTGAATTAAAGAGTGAAGATGCATGCAATAAAATTAAAAAAACAAGTAGATACTCTGAGATAATGAATATTGCTAATCAAATCGCTACTTTAATACGAAAAAAGATCATTGAATCAACAGAAGATCCTAAGGATCTTCTCACATCATCAGTTGTACATGGAACAAAGAATATTGAGATCGAGATCGAGGAGTTGAGACAGGTGGCGCTTAAAGAGGCTGAGGCTAGAGTCAAGGATAGATGGCAGTAATTGAGACCGATATTATTTTAGCACTGATCTCTAGTAGAGATAAGCGTCACTAGGAGGCGGCTGAGATCATTAGAAGCATTAAAACATTAAGGATGTCGCCATATGCTCTCACTAAATTAGATCTTCTTATATTATTTAGTAGATTAGAAGTAAAATTATCTGAGTTCTATGAGACTTTTAGCAAGATGCCATCTTATTATGATATAGAGATAATCAAGCCAAATCCTAAACACCTGACTAAGGGATGGGAGCTCAGAGAAAAATATGGTCTAACTTATTTTGATAGTTTACACGCCTCAGTAGCCTTGATCGAGAATGAGACATTAATAAGCTACGATAAAAGATACATAGGCTTGAGAGAGCTGAAGTATCTCACACCACAAGAAGCACTGAGACTCTTGACAAAATCATAGATCTATCTAAGCTGGCAGCGACTTTGTCAATTGGGTTAGGAGCCATAATGCTTTGATAAAAAAGCCTTATTCATTTCATAATTAGAAGGTTTGTTCTCAAATAATCCTAGCCAATATCGTAACGAAATAACTCGTCAAAATATGGTTAGATTGTAAATGATATTACGTGACCGACTTCTTATCTGCTGAAGAGTTGTTATTAAAATTAAACCTCTATGATGCTTTCTTCTGATCCTGCTTAGCACTGATCATTTTCTCGGCTTCTTCCATCATTCTCTTTATATATGGTAATCTTCTCTTAACAGCCTCACTATCTAGTTTTGCCTCATGGAACCCCCATACATGAAGAGTCCAAGCTCTATCCCACGACTCCTCAAACCATTTACCAATTTTATCACCTATGATCTCTACGGCTCTCTCAAGATCTGTTGCGGTCCATCTACCTCTCTTCTCAACTTCTCTCAGAATATTATCTAGATTAAGATATGTTGCCAGTGCCTTCACCACTTCTTCTGCCGCTTTGTAGAGTTTCTCACTGGCTTGAGCAGGATCTTTTTCTACGAGCTCGGCTCCCTCCTCATAGTATCTCTTAGCTAATTCGATTCGTATCTCGGCGGCTACTGTAGGGTCTAGATTGAGTTTCTCAATTAAGCTACTATAAACTATCTCCTCAAGGCTGAGACCTCTCTTAGTGATCTCCTCAGCTAATCTCTTTGGGATCGTGATCACTATATCCACGGTGTCATCCTATATATTCAATCGACTCGAAGCGCTATAAAATTAAAATTATCTAATGAAAGATGAGAGAAATTAATAGTCATCTTATTCTCTGGCAAATAATTTTTGTCGCTAATTAATAGCAGTGATTATTCTAGCTCAAATCCCCAGTACTCTCTTAGTATCTCAGAAAGTCTCTTCCTCAATTCATCCGGAGGCTCTCTGGCTCCTACGTATACTTCTTTTCTAGCACCTACTAATCCCTCTACGAAGGCTCTTAAACCAAGTCTTAGTCCTACGTCATATCCTCCCTCTAAAATCGCCACTACACCTCTTATTTTCTCTTGGGAGTATAGCTCTGAGAGGTAGGATCCGTATAGAGCATATGTCTTCTCGGTAGCACCTAGATAAGTTATTGGCTCACCTCTATAAGCATCAAAACCCGCGGATACAATAATTACATCGGGTCTGAATCTATCTATTAATTTCTTCACCACGTTCTCAAGAACCCATCTATAGATCTCGTCTCCGCTACCGGCTTCTAATGGGATATTTATTTTTGTTCCCTCAGCACCTCTGCCACCTATATCCTCTACATCACCTGTGCCGGGGTAAATACCTTCTTGATGAATATCTATGTGCAGAGCCCCAGGCTCTTCCCAGAGGATCTCTTGTGTACCATTTCCGTGATGAGCATCAAAATCAATTATCGCCACCTTACCACCTCTCCTAACAACAGCTAGTGCAGCGGCAGCCGCGTGATTAAATATGCAGAAACCTTGTGTAGGAGCATTTATTGCGAC
>JBMFLZ010000076.1:0-2789 GCA_049970935.1 Sulfolobales archaeon
AGTGAGTATCTCAAGTTCTGTTAGAAAAGGATCTCCTTATCTAATGATTAAAGAAATACATGAGCAACCAAGTATCATTGATGCAATTGTGAATAGAGATAATGAGATCTACAGAAGTATTGCCGAGACTATATTAGGTGGAAAGAAGATATTTATTTTAGGATCAGGATCGTCTTATCACGCTGGATTATACCTAGATATGGCTCTTAAGAGACTTGGTCTAAGGGTATATTCTTTTGTTAGTAGTGAGTATGAGAGCTTCATAGACGTAGCTGATCAGGACACAGTAGTTATCGCTATTAGTCAAAGTGGTTCAACAACTGATACTTTAGAGGCGGTGAATGCCATAAAGAAAAGAGGCTCAAAAATAATTGGTGTAACAAACGTTGAGAATAGTCCACTAGCTCAAATCTCTGATTATGTATTGTATGTTGGTGCAGGTCTCGAGGAGGCTGTGACAGCTACTAAAAGCTTTAGTGGTCAAATAGTTAATCTTCTAAGAGTATATATTGAGATCCTAAGGAGTCTCTCGAGAGATTTCTCAGAACTCTACTCGTATATAAAGGATTTGCCTAAGATAGTCAGAGACCACATATATAGATCTGAGTTATTCGTTAGAGAAATAGTAGATCTCTTATATAAGAGAGATAATGCATTTATTGCCGGCAGAGGATTTCACTATATAGCATCACTAGAGTCCTCTCTAAAAATAAAAGAGACATGTGGAATACATGCTGAAGCATTTTTCCTAGGCGAGATTAGACATGGACCAAAATCAGCAATAAACAATCAGTATTTCTTAGGTATATCTCTTAGAGATAAAAGAGATCTTGAATTAAGTAGAAAAATTATTAATGAGATACGAGATAGTGATGCACTAATAATATTGTCTGCCCCAGAGGATCTTTTGGAGACACCCACTTCAGACAAGATCTTTGTTGCGAGAAGAGTCAGGATCCCAGAAGAATTCTCAATGATCTTAGAAGTAATTCTCTACCAATTAATATCTTACTATATAGCTCTGGCTCGTCTACTAGATCCAGATCGCCCCCGTAGACTCTCGAAAGTAGTTATTTAAGCGCTAGAGAACTCAGATCAACTCTGTATCTAAGTATTGCGATTACTCCACCTAGCCTCCTCAATTTATCTCCTAAGAAACTTTCATCAGAGACAATAACGAGTTCACCTCTGCCCGTTAAAGTATTGAGAATAATTTTAGTTATTTTGTCTCTCGTCTCTTTATCGGCTCTCATAAAAGAATCAATTAAAACTAGTTTTTCAACGGCGTTTGGCATTAAGATAACTAATTTATAGAGATTATCAAGACCACTCAATACTCTCTCCGGATCTCTTGCGAGAATATACATGTATTCCTCTAGGATCTCCTCACCTCTGATCTCTGAGTATCTCTCAAGAATTTTTCTAACAACATCTCTTCTGATAAGTTCTTGCACACCTTCGCACCCACCAATAGATACCTTGTCTCTATAGACCCCTACACCACCTAGATCTAGCATGTCACTTAGTTTCTTAGATAAATCACCTGGAGAACCAATGACCACGGCAACTGGGTCGTATGATTTAACATATTCAATTAATTCTTTCGCGAGATCTCTTAGTTTCTTCTCGAAATCACTGTAGCTATCAATATCTCTTTTACTTATAGTTGGGAAATTACTCTCTGATAAAATTCTCAGTCCCTGACCTTGTAGTAGTGAGATGCAGTAAGAGTCGTAGTCTAGGGCTACTAGAATAGCTCTTCTACCTCTATTAGTGAGCTCCAAGAATCTATCAATTATTCTCCGATCAATGAAACCATCTTTTTTCAAAATCTCTAAGCGAGACCCTATATCAACTGAGAATGTGTGAAAAGATCCTTTGAGACCATACTCCTCAGGACCCTCCTCAATAACGCCTCGAATTCTTAATCTACCACTAAAGGGTTGAAACTCCATATGTTTTACTCTTATTGTTAAGGTCATTGGAAGTCTTTTCTTAGCTGAACCCTCAATACTTACGTCTCTAAGAGTCTTCATTCGAACAAGATCATTTTCTTCGATAATTAAACTAATGATCCAAAGATCATCTTCATTCTCAATAACGACTTTGATGTATCCTTTATCTTCAATTAATTCCTCTATCTTCAATTACTACCAATTAACTAGATTTAGAAGAGGAATTAAATTAAAGAGATTTGATATACTATTCAGCTGGTGAAAACATGTTTCACAAATAAATTCGGAACTCACTATCTCTCTTTGCTTTCTCTATATACCTCTTAACATAGTCTTGATCCTTTAGTATATTGAGCTGATCCTTGTATATTTTCTCGTATAGCTTACTCCAGTTATCATTAACATATCTATGCAATTGATCTATTCTCTCGCTGAATTTACGAGATAATTCGGGATACCCCATCACCAGACCTATTCTACCAAAAGCATTTCTAGCCAAAAGATATTGTTTAATAAATTCTCTACTAGCGTATATATTCTCTAGGTGCTCCTGCGAGATCTCAGCACTTAATAATCTATCAAAATTACTCTGTATATATTCTCTGACGAGTAAATTAGCGATTGTTTGTAAAAGATTTGTATCAAAAAAGTCTCTGACACCCTCTATATACTCTAGAAATTGTTTCTTCAAGATATTGTAGCTATCATCACTTCTATATCTATAGAATATGTGTTGAGAAACAGCCTCCACAAATTCTCTTAAATCAAATAATTTCTCGAAGTCATCGTATATAAATATGTAGAGAGCCGTTAAGGAGGAGTCGAGAAAGCCAT
>JBMFLZ010000077.1:0-2772 GCA_049970935.1 Sulfolobales archaeon
GATCCCTGCTATTGTTCATGAGGAGTGTCTTGCGGGTGTTATGGGTAGGGGTTTCACTATGTTTCCTCATCCTATTGGTCTCGCGAGTAGCTGGGATCCTGGTCTTGTCTATGAGGTTGCCTCAGCTATTCGTGAGGAGGCTTATTCAGTGGGTGTGAGACAGTGTCTTGCTCCTGTTCTCGATGTTGTTCTTGACCCTAGGTGGGGGAGGGTTGAGGAGACTTTTGGCGAGGATCCTTATTTAGTTGCTGTGATGGCTCACAGCTACATAAGGGGTCTGCAGGGAGATGATTTGTCTAAGGGAGTGATCGCTACCCCGAAGCATTTTGCTGGTCACAGCTTTGGTGAGGGTGGCAGAAATATTGCCCCTGTGCATATTGGGGAGAGAGAGTTTAGAGAGATCTTTCTATTCCCGTTTGAGGTCGCGGTTAGGGTCTCTGGCGCCTTATCTGTTATGGCTGCTTATCATGTTATTGATGGTGTTCCATGCCACGCTAATGAGGATCTTTTGAGCAAGATCCTTAGAGAGGAGTGGGGTTTCGAGGGATTTGTTGTCTCAGATTACGGGGGTGTGGAGATGCTTGTGACACTCCATGGTGTGGCTAGAGATTGTTTAGATGCTGCCCTACAAGCTATTAAGGCCGGTGTTGATATGGAGCTTCCATCACCTAAGTGTTTCCCTGAGCTTATTAAAGCTTATGAGAGAGGTTTATTGTCTCAGGATATTATTGATAGAGCTGTTGAGAGAATTCTTAGAGTAAAAGCTCTTCTAGGTCTTCTAGATAATCCATTAGTTGATCCGGGTGCTCACGAGAGTGTTGTGAGAAGTAGGGCACATATTGAGCTTGCTAGAAGAGCAGCTAGATCCTCGATAATCCTCTTGAAGAATGATAATGTGCTACCCATAGATCTTGGTAAGGTAAGGAGAATAGCTGTTGTTGGCCCCAACGCTAATAATCCCTCGGCTCTTCTAGGAGACTACTCTTATCCTAATCACGTAGGGATCGAGCCTGAGAATATTACCACGATCCTCCAAGCAGTAAAGCATTTAGTGGGGGACAGGGCAGAGATCTTATACGCGCCTGGTTGCAGAGACGCTAGATGCGGATCCACGGAGGGTTTTCAGGAGGCCTTGAGAGTCGCTGGGGAAAGCGATTTTGTGATAGCAGTATTTGGCGAGGTCTCGGGGCTATTTGGTAGAGGATTAAGTGGCGAGGGTAATGATAGAGCTAGTCTATCTCTACCTGGCTACCAAGAGGATCTGGTTCTAGAGATATGCTCCAAGACACCTACTTCACTTATTCTCCTCAGTGGAAGACCTCTGGACCTGACTAGGGTATCCGAGAAATGCTCATCTATCATAGAGGCGTGGTACCCTGGTGAAGAGGGTGGCTGGGCCGTGGCCGAGATACTTCTTGGGCTAGAGAACCCGAGTGGGAGACTACCTATCTCCTTCCCGAGAGGAGTTGGGCAGATACCGGTGTACTATTATAGAAAGCCGTCATCACTCAGAGACTACGTAGATCTCTCATCAAAACCTCTGTACCCATTTGGCTACGGGCTCAGCTACACAAGATTCGAGTACAGAGATCTCAGAATATACCCAATGGATGCTAAACCGAATGATTGGATTGAGGTGAGTTTCGAGGTGGCTAACATAGGTGATAGATCAGGTGCTGAAGTTGCCCAAGTCTATATAAGAGATCTTGTGGCAAGTGTCTCGAGACCTGTTAAGGAGCTTAAGGGATTTTCGAAGATCCTTCTTAGACCAGGTGAGAGTAAGAGAGTTAAAATAAAGATCCACACAGATCAGTTGGCATTCTATGATAAGAATATGAGACTAGTTCTTGAGCCAGGATCCTTTGAAGTGTATGTGGGTAGCTCCTCTGAAGATATTAGATTAAGAGGATCCTTTGAATTAATCGAAGGATCAATACTGAGAATGAGAAGAAATTATTTATCATATTCTGAGTAATTAGGTAAATATACTTTTTTATTCGTCTCTGACATGATCCTCGTGAGGATCTTCTTTAATTTCTCAATTAGTCTAGTAGCATGCTCTCTGTGATACTCAAAGGTGCTCTTCTTCATAAAATTATGATAGAAATTTGAGTGAAGTCTCTCAACCATGCTGAAATCTATCAATAGATCCCTATCTTCTGTCTCCTCATAGAGATTCTCAATAATAATGTTATAATCTCTATGCGAGTAGTGATCCCAGCCTCTGAGTTCACCAATAGCATCTAGAATCGAGGTTACAGCTCCCCAATACTTCTCACTTGCTTGAACAAGATCTTCTTTAGCAACTAATTCTTCTGCTTCTCTCAAATACTTTTCGTGGAGTCTGAGGTAAATCTCTACTCTATTCCCAGGATCTAGGTTCTTAATAACACTCTCAATTACTAATGTGGTGGGGTCCTTACCAATTCTCGCAGAAATCTTCTTAAGTATTTCATAAATCTCATTGGGTATCTCAATATATGTGCTCACCAAATACCACTTCATAATATATTATAGCGAGGAATTATATATAGTAATAAAACTCGGTTCATTACAAGATTACTTCTTTATAGGACATGCTTAATTTACAGTCTTCGTGATTTATTTAGGAATAAGTACTGATAATACTACTGTATCAATTCCTTTATCTATTCTCAACTCTTTGTCTTTATATAGTATTTAATGAAGTATATTGATTACAAGATCTATTTCGCGGAAAAAATTGATTATGGTTCCTAGCTTTATGAATGAGTTCACGGCGTATCTATTGTA
>JBMFLZ010000078.1:0-2687 GCA_049970935.1 Sulfolobales archaeon
GTAATGAATGAGATTATTTTTAGACTAGTATTTATTGGTTTAAAAAATACTTCGGTAGCAGAGTATTTATGTAGTGTTTTAACAAGTAGATTCGTAGGATCCAGATGTGTCTATGAGTTTCTCGACGAGGTCCCGAGAGATTATTATGATATTAGAAGAAGACAGTACAGAGCTGATCTTTTAATTAATTTCTATGCTGAGTTCAGAGATTCCGAGAATGAGATAATTGTTGCGGTAGTGAATGAGGATGGTTATGTTCCGGGACTGAATTTTGTTTTTGGTTTAGCGGATCCTGTTAGTAGAGTTGCTTCTGTGTATTTGAAGAGACTCTATAAATTACCTGATCTCGTGGATGATACCTTTATTGGTAGATTGAGGAAAGAGATTATTCACGAGATAGGGCATGTACTCGGTCTTGGGCACTGCAGAGATCCTAGATGTGTTATGAGTTTTAGCAACTCCATATTTGAGGTTGATTATAAAACAGATCTTTTCTGCAGTAAGTGTCTAGCTATATTAATTAAGAAGGGAGTAGAAATTAGGCAGTAGCATCTGATTTACTTCATGCTTACTAGATACATTAAGAGTATTATTGATATTAATTGAACTATTGAGGTGTATAGAATAGCCATTAAAGTGTCCCAGATCAGAATTGAGTATATGAATGCTCCAACTGTCCATGAGATCCCGTATAATAAGCCGAATACACCGTAGGCCAAGGCTCTCTTCTCTGGTGCCACAATATCTGCTATTGAGGCTCTCATAATAGTCTCGTAGCAGCCCATAGTTAATCCCCAGAGAGCCGCTGAGTAATACGCGTATAAATGATTTGTGGGGGATAGTAGAAGTATGATTAATGCTAGTAGTGATGATATTGGTGCCATCAGTAGACTCCTGTATCTTATTTTATCGTATAAATAACCTATTGGGAAAGCTATTAATGCATCAACAAACATTGCTACTAAGTAGGCTACTGCGATCTCTGGATCACTTAGAACACTCTTATTCCTTAGGTAGTATGAGACGATCATCCAGTGAACATATCCTAGTGAGAGAAAAATCATTGAGAAAGTATATATCCAGAAGCCTCTTCCTAAATCTCTGAATGAGATCTTGGGTGCTGAGATCTCTACACTCTCTACACTTGGGTAGAGTCTGTATGCAGATAATATGAATACTATTGATAGTATGCCTGGGATCAGTAGTATTAGAAAAGATCTTGAGAACCCGAAGAGAGTTATTGCCACAGCGAGTATGGCGGGGCCCAGTACTGCGCCTATTTGATCCATGACTTCGTGAAGCCCAAATCCCTTTCCTCTACCAATATCCTTAGTTAATTCAGCTAATATGACATCTCTAGCTGGTGTCCTAATGCCTTTTCCGACTCTCTCGAGAAGATAGAGGACTGTGGCGATCTCCCATGATCCTGAGAATGCTAGTAGCGGAAGTGTTGCTGTGGTTAATACGTATCCTAATATCGTGAATCCCCATATGATAGCTGAGGAGGCGTATATTGAGGCTAGTAATCCGCTTAAGAATCTTAGTCCATAGCCAATTAAATCCCCCGAGCTCGCAATTGCCGAGGCTATTGGTGCAGCTCCTAAATACTCTAGATAGGATCCTCCAACAGATCTAGCTCCTTCATAAACCATATCAGCAGTTAAAGATGTGAGACCAATGAAAATAAATGCTAAAAGAATCTTCCTCGGGATCGTCTGATAACCACCGAATACAAGAATTGTTTTAGCGACTAAAAAGAGTTTAGCATTACTTCTTTAATTCTTCTCTGATCTTACTTATACTTCTCTGATAAATTCCTTGAAGCACCAAGAAGAAACCTGCCACGGAGATTGAGAACCCGAGAACAGCTAAAAAGATATTTTTTACAAAACTTATTAAAGCCCCTAGAACCGTGAGTAAGAAACCCATGACTATTCTCTTTCTCCATGTATCCTCTATCTTATATTACCTCGCCGCTCTCCTTAATCTTGGCTCAGCATATGTCTCAAGTGCTAAGCCTAGGAATATGAAGGTCATTGATGTTATTGTTATCAGTATCCCAGGCGGAAAGATCCACCACCAGTAGGTAATGTATCCCTTCGTTCTAGCATCCGCTAAAATACCTCCCCACGTGGGTAGTCCATGTGAGATACCTAGTATAGCTAATCCCGCCTCAGTCACTATTGCTCCTGGCACTGAGAGAACTAAGTTAGCGAGTATATAAGGTGTTATTTGAGGCAGTATATGTTTAAACATTATTCTTGTGTTGCTCGCACCAAGTGCTTTGGCTGCTTCAACATACGCTTCTCCTTTAATTGATAATGTGAATGATCTGATTACAATTGCCAGCCCCGGCCACCCAAATATAACTAGTATAACTAGTATAATGCTTAGAAGAACCCAGCCTTTGGTCACTGGGTCTTGAATAGATACTATAAATGAGGCGGTTTGAACTGCGGAGGCGATTAACACTAATATTGGTAGAAGAGGTATGTTGCCTAGTATATCTACGGTTCTCTGAATGCCCTCATCCACTAATCCACCGTAGTATCCGCTGATTATACCCGCTAAAACACCTATTATAGTTGATAAAACAGCCACGCTGAACCCTATTGCGAGTGCTATTGGGAAACCATATAGTAGTCCCAGCGCAAGATCTCTGCCTAAGTAATCTGTTCCCATGAAAC
>JBMFLZ010000079.1:0-2462 GCA_049970935.1 Sulfolobales archaeon
ATTTACATATATTTCTTCGAAAAAACTTTTCATGGGATAATTACAGAGATGATTCTCTTAACATTCAGAGAGATACTTAGAATTATTTGGGAGGCTAGTTATCATAATCCACTAATATTTTTGTTCATGGTCTCCATCGCGGGGAACGCGGTGCCCTTCGCAAGTTTACCGTACTTATTTGTTGTAGTAGTGGTTGCTCACACCACCGCTAAAGATCCCCTGATGCATCTAGCTATAATATCAGTATCTGCAGCGGGGGCATCAATAGGTAAATTAGTTATATACTCATTAGGGAGATACGCTCATCACAAAGCCTCAGAAGAAACTAAGGAGAATCTGAGGTATTTATCGAGTAAAATAGGTTTATACGGATTTATTCTTATTTTAATAGCCGCATCAACGCCTATCCCAGATGACATTATTAATCTCCCCGCGGGTTTTGCAGGTTATAATCTGCTGTATTACTTACTCGCTGTTTTTATAGGTAAGATAATAATTACTGCATTAGCTTTATTTCTAGGAGTAGCCATTCTAGAATCATTAGAGACATTAGGTCTAGGCCTCATAGCCTCAACACTATTGTTTTTACTAATATCTTTATATGTATCGTATCTACTAGCTAGGATCAATTGGAGATACATATTTGAAGAGGATCAGCAGATGACAACAATGAAGAGAGTAAGGAGGGTAGCTGAGAAATTAATTAGTGAGACTTATCGAGCAACAAAAGAACTATTTTTGGTGAAAAACATAATTAAGAAGTAGAGATAGTAAACAGCTTCATCCAGTTATTTGCCATGAAGATGTCTTTGTGAATGATCTTAAAATCCTTTGAATAAATATCATTTTTTTGGGTTGGTAAAGTCGGTGAGATCTCTCATAAATATAAACTTGATGTTATTTTAACAGCTGATCAAGGGACTTTCACAGATTATGGGGGAAGTAGTGCTCTTGGATATGTAGCTTGTATGCCCAGTAGACTTGTCCCGAGATTCTTCATGGATCACTTTTTTCACACCACATATTAAAAGTGATAAGTTAGGAAGAGCATTGATCGCTCCTTATCCTCTTAGAAAAATTGAGGCTGTCTTATCAAGAGCGGGATTTAAGACATGGGTTGTATCTCCTAAACATATTTCACAGGTTCTTAAGAGAGAAGGAGCTTATGTGGTGGGTGTCTCAACACATGATCCGTTGGGGATAGAGCCAGTGAGTCTTAAGTTATCAATGATATTCGGTGGAGGCGAGACTTGGACAGCTAAATTCTTTAGGGAGTTAATTGAGAAATTATCTAATTTGAAGAAATTTATAGGCTTCAAAATATTAGTTGGTGGACCAGGAGCTTGGCAACTTATTAATGACTCAAGATATGATTCAATTGATGTAATTTTTATTGGTGAGGCTGAGAGAACTCTCCCAAGAATCATCGAGAAAATAATTTCAGGTGATGAGATCCCTCGAGTGATTAGAGGTGAGACTCCTTCTATAGAAGAGATCCCCCCAATAATAAATCCCGCTAGACTAGGTGAGGTTCAGATAACAAGAGGTTGTCCGAGAGGTTGTTGGTTTTGCTCTGTCACTCCTGAGACCTTCAGATCTTTTCCTCTAGAGATAATCAAGAGAGAAATAGAGATCAATTTTAAACACGGTATAAGACGAGTAGAGTTTTTAACAGACGATCTCTTGCTGTACGGATCAGAAAAATTAAGAGTGAATCACGATGCCCTAGTAAAATTATTCACGGAGACCATGAGAATGGGTGCTGAAGGTATATGGTTCCCTCATATATCAGCTGCCCCTGTGAGAGAGTCTCCGAAGACGATCAAAGCAATCTCCGAGATAGCCGGGTATAACAGAGACAGGGTAGTTTCACCTGTTGTAGGCTTAGAAACAGGTAGTGTTAAGATACTCAAAAAATACATGAGAGCTAAAGTCTACCCATGGAGGCCTGAGGAGTGGAGAGATGTGATCATAGACGCGACGATTATCATGAATGATAATTATATCTACCCATGCTACACAATGACTATTGGCTACCCGGAGGAAACAGATCAAGACGTCGAAGAAAGCATAAAACTAGTTGAGAGTATAATAGATCATGGTTTTAAAGCATGGATCTTTCCACTACCCCTTGTGCCCATAGCTACAACTAGAATAAGAGATTATCCTCTACCAACAATTGAGAGACTCCCTAGCAGATACTGGGATCTTCTATATATTTCATGGAGATATAATTTGAGAATAACAAGAGAATTAATACCTAATTTAACAGCTGGTGTAAAGAACAGATTCGTAAAGAAAATTGTTTCACATATGATAGATAAAGTATTTAGTAGTATTGAATGGATTTTTAAGGAACTTAAAGAGACGAAAGGTTTGAAGAGCCTAGAGTTCTCCACAATAAATCTTGATAATATATCTGGTTTAATAAGATCAATATATTGGTTGATTAAAATATCCTT
>JBMFLZ010000080.1:0-2404 GCA_049970935.1 Sulfolobales archaeon
ATTGGTAGTCTTGGAGGAAGTGGAGGATAGATACTTGATACATAAAGAAATAGATGTTGTGGAAAATCTTCTAGAGCCAGTATATAAGTGCTTCAAGAAATACGGCTACTATCCCCATATATCTCATATTATTCTAAGTAGGGATCAAGCTAAATATCCACGTCCCTTATATCTAGACTTAGTTTTTGATCACAAGATACTTTATGACAAAGATTTATGCGTTAAAAGCCTTGGAGAGCGCAAAACTCATATATTCCATAATCGCTAAATTACTTAATGAGTACTTAAATATGAAATAAGGATCCGTGATCTCAACTGTTCTTCTCGTAACTTAATATACCTTTTTAATATACTATTTATGATGTGTTATGAAGAGACTATATCTCCACGTAATTATGGTGATGATATTACTAAGCAGTGTTTTTGTGGCGGTTCCAGCATCCGGTGGCGTAATATCAGATATAAAGATAAGAGATATCAGTGATCTACTGGGAAACACTTATGTGCTTGGAGCCTATGAGGATCCGGATACGAGAAATATTTATCTAGTGAGTATGTCAATAGATCTGTTTAAAGGAGGATTAGTATATAAGATAGATGCATTGACTCCTGACATGAATTTAATAACTTCAATAGATCTATCTAATATATTCTTTATCCCATTATCCGCGGGCTCAGCCGGTGAGTTTAGATTACCTGTTAAAATTGTTGTTGGAGATAATCTGTATGTGCTAGGCTACAAATTCATTGCCTCGACTGGGTATAATTTCTCGGTGGTACCCGAGATCTATGTTATTAATAAAAGATCTGGGTCATTGATCAATAATATTAGTTTAGGTGAGAATCTATTCACTACAGATATTGAGTGGATAAGATCTGGTTTAAGTATTCTGCTTTACAATAGATCCTCTCAAGAGCTGTTTGTAAGGATCTATTCACCTGATCTCGTGAGCTACAGAGATTATATCATCTCCAATATAAAGGATCTGTATAGCTATCCAGAGAATCAATCATTACTAATGCTCGTAGCAATGCATGTTTACGGGGATGAGAAGATACTTGTTAGCTTAAGCGCTCTATACAGCTCACAGAATGGTTTCGAGAGTGTGTGTGGCTGGATCTTGGTGAATGAGAGTAGTAGAACCATAATAGATAAAAGTCTTAGGAGAGCAGATGGGTTATGCTTAGTGTCTAACACGTATTATATAAAGAATTTCTTTGTGGTGATCTACAGAGATCAGATCAGTATAAAAATAAGCAGAATACACCACGGATCCTCTGGAGTTGTGGTGGATATATTCAATATACCAACAAACATATCTCCTCCAACACAAAATCTGCCAGGCACCACATTCCCAGGTCTATACGGAGAATCTATTAACTATGTATATATAAATGATTTATATGGTCTCGTGACCCACTCAATACTCGCGCCCGAGACCCCGGGATCTATTCATCAAGAAACAGAGATAATAGTTTTTAGTCAAAAAGATTCATCAGTCATAGAGACTCGAAGAATCAGTGATGTAGTTATTGGAACAGGATATGTTGCTAGAGACGGAAGAACACTATTCTTCGGAGGAAACATGAGAATATCTGAGTCCTCTATAACTATGAAGCCCTACATAATAGAGGTGATATACGAGAGATCTATCCAGGAAACATCTACACAAACAATCTCACAGACAGCTACCCCGGTAAACATTTCGTCTCCTATAACAATTTCAATAACTAAGCATGTGACGATTCAGAGAATAGAAACATACACCATAGAGAGAACTCGTGAGTTACATATATCAGAGACTTTCACTAGAGTAGTTACTTATACTCTGAGCACAATTAGTACTACAACAAAGTTTATTTACAGATCTCTGTTCGAGGATCAACCAATACTACTGGTGGTTATAGTAGTTGCTTCTTTAGTAACTGGCCTAATCATAGGATCATTTGTTCTGAGAAGAACTCATTAAATTCTTTAAATCGATGATGTCTGGAGATGAATAATTACACTAATGATTCTTTTTGTTTCTTGGGGATCTAGATTGCATTTATCAGAAACCTCGTATATTATTTTCTCATCAACTACGTATCTAAGGAAACTCTGTGTCTCTACGAGATTACTCCATACGCACCTAAGATCTTCGTCCTCTGAGATCAGTTTTTGTATAACCTCTTTTGGTTTTGAGGGATCTATGATGTATCTTTTTCTACCTAAGCTTATTTCTTGGATCAAGTTGTATTTAATTAGTAGATACAAGTGCCACTCAGTGGATCCTCTCGCGAGCTTTAGTTCTCTCATTAGATCCGATAATCTAACCACTACTCTCGAGGAAACATACTCGGATATTGATTTTCTTATTGGGTGATTAAGTATATCTTCTCTACCGACTCTGATCCTGAGGAT
>JBMFLZ010000081.1:0-2373 GCA_049970935.1 Sulfolobales archaeon
GTACCGTAACACGAGATAAGAATACATAAGAATTTTAGCTTTCTTATAAAACTAGTGTTTTGGTGTATCTATAGTCGCTAAATTACTATTATCCATAGTCGTATTATTTCTAATGATAACAGCCTCTATAACACCTATCATTATACCTGAGGTATTTCAAGAAAACAATATACATACAAATTATTTTACCTCGGGCAGATCCTCTAGGAATATTGCTGTGGTTATTGATTGTGATATTCTGAGAGAGATCCCTGGTGGTGTCGCGGCGGTATCTGTAGTAGTTCCTCTGAGGGGGGAGTCTGTCTCTGAGTATGCGATTGTCTCAAGCAAGAGATGCCCCGCCGCCGTATTATTTGATGGTAGAAAAGTCGTTGAGAAATGGTCTACTAAGAATACGACTAATTTACCCACGTTAAATATTAGAGTGATCTCGTCAGCGCCCAATCATGTCTTGTGCTTTTCTAATTTAATGTATAGTTCAGTGGATTACTTTAAAGACAGGGGCTATGGTTTAGTTAAGGCTTATGAGGAGGCTGAGAAAGATCCTGTGGCTTTATTCAGGTATGGTGCCATAATTAGGTTATCTTCGAGGAATTCATTTATTTCTTGTGTAAATATCTCGGGAGTGATTTCAGAGATCGAGTCTTTAGTGAGTAGATCTAAAAGCAACATCTCCGGATCCGCAGCGGATCATGCTTCGATGGCTAAAGCATATAGTAAAGAGATTAGCTTAGCTGGTACATGTACACCTTCTACCAGAATTTGGTGGAGTGACCTATATAATGAACAAAATAATCCTCCTAGAGAGTGGCTGCAGAGAATAGCTTATGCTCAACGGGGAACACCAGATGAATATCACGCGGGTCAAGCATGGAACATGTTTGCAAGACATTTCTCTATTGAGTGGGTGTATCCACCATCTTGCGCCGATGAAGAAGCTAAAAATGATTTCTACAATAATATTTTGCCAAAATTGTATCCGCCTCTAGGTGTTAATTATATGGATGAGTTAGTGTGGCGGTATATTGATCAATATCATTACTGGGAGGATAAAACGAGCGGTTTAATACTAGACACAAAATTTGGTATAGGACTTCAAGTCATAAATAATCATCATAAGAAATACTACGAGGCAATCAGCTTTTTCGCTGTTCAACATCCTGAAAATAGATTTGGTATATCAGTACTTGGGGTAATATTCCTGGGTTGGAGAGAGAGTTGGGGAGGGTCTAAGAGTAATGTGGTTATGGAATCAGATGTGATCCCACCCGGTTATACCAGTGCAAAACTCTGGATATATTTCCCAACTAGACTAATAGGGCTGGGAGATGGTTATGTATTCTTTATTGATGAATATAAGGAGTGCATAGATCCTACGTGGTGCAACTATATATTTAGACCTGTAGTGACTTTTATACCAATATATGAGGCTAGGAATAATTACTCAGCTACTCAAGTCACTAATATTTTGCCTATTGATGCTCAAGATCCTGTGAATCTAAGTGATTTAGGTGCAGGATTCACATGGAAACTCCTTAACACAATGATAAATCCTCCATGTGGCGCGATATTCTATACTGATACTAATATTAGAAATGATGTTTACTCACGTGATCATGGTGCTATAATAACATCTATATCACAGACGTTATTAGGTCCTATACTCGCAATCTATAAATCAAAATTAGCCAACGTATTTGCATCAGTAGCTATGGGTATGGTCTCATTCACCTGGGCTATATACGGTCAAACATTTATTGGAGAGCAACTAATTATACAAAGTGATCTAGGTTGCGAACCCGCCACCATCAAAATCTATAAGTATAGTATGAGATATATTAACAACACCTTCTATACAGCGATTAATAATGTGCCATTCATGATTTATAGAATTGAAATTGAGTAAGTAGCAACCTCAGTTATTTTCTCAACTCTAATCTAGTACCTCATTAATGCCTCAGGAGGGACAAGACAGTATTGATTATGCTCTTAAACAGATCTTCTCTCAACTATCATAAATCTAATAAGTTGCTTAAGGATCACAATTTTTCGTGGCCTAGCCTGCCCCTCAACCTCCTTATGAGGGCTTAGGGCTATGGATTTTATCACAACCTCAGAGACTTTGGTTTAATCTTATATACTTAGCATACGTATAGCGTATTTATAGAGGCTGGTCCTCGAGGCTCACGAGCATCGTTATCATCATCGAAAATGCTAGAGAATACATAAACTAAGCCTATGAATACTACCCCCGCCTCAGAAGAGCAGGACTTTTAGTTGTAATGGTTGTAATAGCTATATGTATTATATCATGTGGAAAACATATATAGCAAAACCCACATATCCTACCAGGCCTATCAAAGCTACATCGGG
>JBMFLZ010000082.1:0-2189 GCA_049970935.1 Sulfolobales archaeon
CGTAGAGAGATTGGTAGGCATCTATGGGCTGAGATTAGACCTATGTGGAATATGTCTGAGGAGGGGTTCAAGGAATTGTATGAGCAGATCCCTGGGGATAAGCCATCTTACGAGGATATTTGGAGAGTAACTGGTGGAAATCCAAGACTACTAGGGCTACTGTACAGCTTTCACTGGGATCCTGAGAAAGTAGTTGTGGAGCTTATAAGAGGGAAAGGGATAGAGATCTTCATATCCTCTTTAGGCGAGATTGAGAGAAGATATTTACTTGAGGCTATTGAGGATCCTGATACACTGCTTAGTAGAGAAAGAATTTATCTATTAAATGAATTGGTTAAGATGAATCTTGTTGTCGACAATATTAGTGGTAGAGAGAATTGGTATTGGATAGATCATCCCCCGCCAGAGAAGGATCCCGAGCTGGGAATAGGGCGGTACGTGGCGTGGCAAACACCTCTACATAGAGAAGCAGTGAAAAGAGCCTTAATAAAGTTCTATAAAGTAGATCAGTAAAGCCCACCTCACATCACTACTCAGATACGACCGCACACATCATCAATTAAAAATTCTTCACCCACATATATATTTATCACGTGATGCCTAATTGAGATCCTTAGACATCTCATGGCTACTCTCCCAATTCTCTTAATTCGTCTCTAGCTAATCGCGAGAGAATATAGGTGTACAATAGATATTGTATAGGATCTGTTATTAGCTTATAGTATCTTGGAGATATTTGATTAATTAGATTCGCCCAAGCAAAGCTCCAGGGAGATGTTTGAGAAGGTTGTGGCACTGGTATTAATGGGGTATTTAGTGGTGGCAGTATATTAATTAAGGAAATAGTTGTTGGAAGAATCAGTATCCAGACTGCCACACCTGTTAAAATAATATCGATTAATATGAAGACTATATAAATGGATCCGGTCTCGGTAAAGAATTTATAGACGCATTTAAAGGATCTTTTACTCCTGTTGAGACAATAAATTATTGATAACGCCATAAGTGGAGAGTATATTGGATGTATAACTAATGAGTAGATCCACGTGAGAAGTCCCCATGTAAACATTGTGAATTGAGTTGCTTGATAGAAACTATCTTCGGAGACCACACCTCCTATACCAGAAATGAAGTATGGAGATAATATAACTAGTATAGGTATTGATGCCGAGACCAAGTCTGTGGCTAGTGATCTGATCTCCTCTTTCCCTAAGTCTCTCTTGAATATAAAAGATCTAAATGAGTAAACATATATGAGTAGATCGCTAACGAAAATTATTGTGAGCACTAACCCTATGAGAAGAGGAATATACCCGATTCTGAAGTTTAGTGTATCAGAGATCATGTAATAGAACAAGAAGAGCACTAGCGATATGATGTAGTTCACAGAAATAATCAATGCTAGAAAAATAATGTATCTATTATACAATTTAATTGAATTAATCTTCATCCTCATATAAGATGAAACCCCATTTTAAAATAATATTGTAATTCTCGTCGGAATGAATCAGCTCGTCTATGAGCTCCTGATCGTATCTAGGTATTGTGAATGATATTGGTTTAGTCCGCCAGATATCATTTGTGCTAATCTCTACGTATAGTGTAGCATCTTTTGGGTAGTCATAGATCATTACCCACAGATCTATAATCACTCGATCATATCTCTTTAATCCAGATATCCATTGACAAACCAGTCCCTTACTAGGGTCGTAGATACTCGAAATCTCCCCAAGTGATAAGAAGGTGATTTTAGCCAGAAGATTAGCGGTAAACAGATTCGTGAACGTAGGAGTTGGGATAATGTGTGATGCGTAGAGAAATTCGGTGAGGCCTTTTATACTGCCCCAATTTATTTTATCCGGATCAGTTATATACAGATATTCTTCTTCCAGAGACTTCCTTGCGTGGCACCCGGGGTATTCGAATACATATATTGACTTGTTAAGTGATGAGTAATTCATTATTAAAGCTACGGAGCCTGACAAGATCTTATATGATTCATTAGGATCTTTAGATCTTATCTCATACAAAGCGGTTATAAGGGGAAGACGACCATGAAGAGCTCTCGTATATCCACTTGACCAAACAACGAGACTTGATCTATAGATTAATTTATCACCCACTATATTATTAAATAATACTATTGCCCAAGGAGCATAGGCAAATGCCCACGATCCGTAGCTTGTTTC
>JBMFLZ010000083.1:0-1613 GCA_049970935.1 Sulfolobales archaeon
GGATCAATACCCACATCTACTAGAGTTATTCTATTAAGCAAATTCTCTTGTTGCAACTTCTTGAATAATCTATAGGTTGTTGGACAAGTCATGTGTCCGTAAATCACATATCTCGTCTAAATCACCTATTTAGTCTAGATTCTAGATTATTAATAGATATAAGACATTTTGAGAAATAATTAATTAGATGATTAGTACCTCCGGATCTGAGTTGTGATGATAAGGCATTTGAATGATCTGTTAGAGCTCAAAAGTCTTTAATAGCTAGCTGATAGATCTGTTAGAGGGGCTACTTAATTTGATTAGAAGAGATATAGGAAGCTTCTTTGTGTGGGTAAGATCCTCTCAAATACCAATATACGCAACCCCCCTATACATAATTGCTGGTATATTCATATTAGGCTACAAACCTCATCTCCATATCTATGTAATGAGTTTTGCCGTCAGATTATTCTACGTAGGAGTAATGTGGGGTCAGGTGCCAGGGTGGTCGGGTGCTATGCCTCATAAAGCAATTAGCTCTCTAGTGGCCTCGGCGGAGATTTTAGCGGCACTCATGGTCTTAATTGATCCTTGGTTCATTGATCTTCGTGGGCTCTCGTGGCAAATACCTTTATGGATAGGATCAGTAGCACATGCATTACAATACTTTCCACGAGGTCTTGGAAGAACTATGAGAACCGCGCCTAATATTCTGACGGTGGTGGGACTACTATACTCTCTAACTACTCCTTGGACTAATTACATGGGGATCCTAGTATTTCCATTAGCATCTGTGCTGAGTCTATTGCTTAGAGTAGATCCTACCAAGAGAAAGATAAAGATCACAGTTAATCATGTACTGATATTTACATTATTATTTATAATCTCCATTGTCGTGCCTATTACTACTTCCTCAAAAGAAGTATACAGACTATACCTTTTACCCTTGACACTACTATTCTTCTTCTTGCCGAAAGTTGGTGGTGGAGATATATACATGGTTGGAACATCTATTTCAAAGATTATTGGACTACTATCATTTCCACTATCATTTATCTTTAGCTGGTCAGTATCTCTCCACATAGCCTTAATAGGATTTTTAGCGATTACAATGGCTTCATTATGCACACCACTACTTATTCCTGGTATAATATGGCGTGAAATACCTAAATTAAGCAGTTTAGAGATCTATTTCATAGTCTCATTAGGTTTATTAAGTACTCTTCTAAGAGGATTAGGAGGATATATTCACTCAATTCCTATAGTGATGTTATCAGGACTCCTAATTGTAGTATTAACACTTTATTATGTCTACAGGATCCTTAGAGAGCCCAGGGTATCTGTAGTTATTTGATTCATCCAAAATTCTCAATTATCCAATCAAATGCTTTATCTAGATCAATACTCTTATTCATTGAGAGATCGCATTCTTTAGTTTTATTCACGACATACTCTAGTCTGTAGCTATCTTCATCTGATAACTCGTACGAATACTCAGATCCACCGGATTTAGTGTTGATCTTTATAGTCAATCTCTTTAGATCAAGAATCTCTTTAACTACTCCGAGATCTTTTTCATCTAATGGATTCAGTAGAGATAGTATCATGTATCTGTGGAAAATAGATTTAGT
>JBMFLZ010000084.1:0-1534 GCA_049970935.1 Sulfolobales archaeon
CGTTAAAAACTATTACTAATGGTACTTCGCAGTATTTCATCTCATCTCTAATCCACTTAACAAATTCCTCTATTACCTCTTCGCTAGGTGGTTTAGCCGCTAAGGATAGTCCTACCACGAGATCTAAGCTAGCACCCAGTAACCACTCCTCTAATAACCTCTTGATAGTCTCTGGCGCATTCTCCTTTACTTTTCTAATAGCTCTCTCTAGAGCATAACTTGCTCCTATAACTTTATCAGGGTCTAAAGTGGTGTAGACCTCCCATATTATAACCCTCGAAATATTGTATTCCCTTAGAATATGTGATACACTCTCAAGTAACCCCCTGATCTTAGCTAGCTTAATGTTCTTATCTCTTGATTCTACACCACCAAGATACATGTATATACCTAGCACCTTAGGATCCCATTCAAAATAGTACACGAAATTTAGTCTCCCAACCCATCCAAAACTTCTAACACCAGCTCTCTCGAATTCTTCCTCAAGCTTATTTGCCGTAGCGATTCTTTCTGCACTAAGCTTAGCTTCGCTCTCTAGATCACCAGGTTTATACCATGAGGGTGGACCAACATACCTGCTAATATTATATTTCTCTAAAATCACATTAAACCATGGAGCTTTAGACTCCTCTAGGTATATATAGTTTAGACCACAGTATCTAATAATTATATCTGGCTCTCTTAGAACACGCCACACTATAGTAATATTCATATCATGAACCTTAATCGTTTTAATAATGTAGCTATCATCGATACTATCAGCTAAGATCGTGGGGAAAGATGGTAATATGTTTATTAACACTACAAGTACGAGAAGAGAGGATACAATTTTAAATATTATATTAACATGCCTCATACTATTCATCCCCCACTATAAGGTTTCACGTTTAGGTACTGTGTTATATTGTATAGAATTGCGACAAAAGTTGGCATACAAAGCCCTACACCGTTGTCGATAATGCAATTCGATGTAACCTCACCAAATTGAATACCTGAGTAACGAGCCACCGCAACACTTATACCATACACTTGTACTACTAATTCTGCTGATAGCGGGGATCGTTGCACGAACGCGTAATGTGGACCTCCGCTATCGCCAGGAGCCCCGTAAGCTGTAGTCTGGAAATACCATCCAATGAATCTACCGACACCTGTTTCCGTGAAACACGCTACTTGTCGCGGATTAACATTACATAATCTTATTAAACCCCATTCATATCCGGTTGTCCTACCAGCTTTTATTACGGTTAAATTTAGGTAGTATGCGTTCCACAGGTCTTGCTCACTAGCTATATAACGTTCTATTGGTACTGTTATTCCTCTATGGTGTATGTAGTGGCTCACTATCTGTGGTTTTGGTCTCGGATCTCCAATTTTATAAGTGTAGCTTTCAACGACTATGAATGTAGCATCTATACCATTAGGGTCGATAATTATATCACCATAAGAGAATCTACCCTCATCCCTCATATACCCGATGTAGTTGTTTGATCCCGCAACATTCTGGTAAACTCTATTGTTTACATAACCGCAG
>JBMFLZ010000085.1:0-1319 GCA_049970935.1 Sulfolobales archaeon
CGTATAATCCCTCGGCTAATTCTCTAGAAATCTTCATTGTAGCCTCGCTAATATCCTTATTTAGTAGACCTAATTCAGCATTTACTTTGGCCGCGGCGTATTTTAGAAGACCCATAGCCCAAATAATAGATCTCGGGAATCTAGTCCCTGTCTCCAGAAAAACTTCTACTGCTTTTTCTGTGTATTTACTCATACAGAGACCTCGTATCTCTAAATAATCAAATTCGAGGTTAATAAGAGTTAGTTAATTTAATTAATCGCTCGAGATCTTATAAAAGATCTATTGCTTCTGTCCAAAGAATCATTTTCTCCGTTTGGGTTTTCAAGAATTTTCTGTGTAATTCCTCACTGAATTCATTTATTCTTTTTTCGATATACTCTGCTAATTCTCTGTAGGCATCGATATAGCTTCTGCTTCTAATCTCTGCTTCTCTAACTATTCTCCAGAGCTTCTCGTTGATTATCATGCCCTCAAGCTCAGATCTAAGATCCTTCCACACAGATCTTGGTCTCTTACGATGTTTCAAAGCCGGTTTACCTAAACACATATTATCTCCTAACTCATCAGCTATCTTCTTTGCGAAGAGACCTGACCATATATCATCGAATCTATCAATACCCATGTATCTCATATAAAGCTGGTAGAAAGCGGGTATCAGTTTTCTTCTGAACGAGGTATTCATAGAGCACACCGCGTAGAAAGATCCTTTATCCACAAATACTTTATCAACTAGTAATTTACTCGCTTTAATTCTCGAGACACCATCTAAACCCCCGTAGTAAAGTATAGTGACAGCATCGAGATCAGGGGTCTCTGTCCATAGACCCATATTAAGCACACACTCACCTCTATCCTCTCTATACACGTAGCTATATTCTCTCACAGAAGGATCGTAGGGATGTCCTCTAGGAAAGATCTTCTCAGATCTACCCTGATTAATATCTAAGAAATCTATTGTGTTAACCCACGAGGAAGAAGATGAGACCCTAACACCTCTTGAATCACCTAAATTATCTAGATGATCCTTGATAAATCTATAGTTCTCCTCACCAAATACATCATCATCAACCTCAATAACCACATCAGCACTCTCCTCATAAGCCACTAAAAAACCAAAACTTGTCTCAGCATGACTTCTCTCTGGAATAAGACTTAGATACCTTTCATAAGATGATCCGTACCGACTCTTGAACCACTCAGCTCTCTCCCTGGGTCCGTAGAAGAATATCTTCTCTGGATATAGTTTCTGAAGTATCTCTCTATTCCTGTCTCTTATTTTCTCATCACCTTCGTCGATAACCAAGATCTTCTCAGGTTG
>JBMFLZ010000086.1:0-931 GCA_049970935.1 Sulfolobales archaeon
CTTCACAAAGATCTTCACGAAAGAAACATTGACTGAACCCATGTTCTTAACAGAAACGTTAAATACCACAGAATTATTATCACGATACACAATCAAAACAGGATCCGAGAAGATAATATGCTTAACTGAGCCCATGTATGAACTAATAGATCCATAGATCCATGTAATAACTACTACACTAACTGCAACTACCACACCAACAAGAATAACGATAGCAATTAATTCAGTCTTAGCATCTCTAAACACTAGAAAATCACCTCATGAGACAGGAATATGAAGGAGAAATCTTTTTGACTTTAAAAAAAATATTTGTTTAGATTTAAATTGTTTAAATTTAGAGTTTTATCCTTGCTCAGCTGTTGTTGGAACACTATATGACTGTCCGCCACCAGTTACTATAATCACTGTGTATGTGATGCCAGGCACCACTTGACAATTGAAAGTGGCAGATAATGTAGCAACATCACCTGGCTTTAAGCTATCTTTACCACTATCTAGTTTAATATCACTACTAGTAGCAGTACATGACGCGTTTTCTTTTACATAGACTTTCTGTATTGTCACTACTGATGTTCCGATATTCTTTAACGTAACATTAAACTTTGTACCAGTAAACGTTGTATCAGTACTGATGACCACGAGTCTGGCGTCTTGAAAGATCTGTAGTTTCTCTGTTGGCCCGGATGTTGAGCCGAATATTCCATAGATCCAGCCAACTACTATTACTGCTATTGCTATTGTTACTGCTATGAGGATTATTGTTGCTATTAGTGGGGATATTGCTTTCTTATATCTCATGATCATTTTTTTACCCGATCCATCTTTTTTGATGGGGCTTATAAAATTTATAGTCAAATTTTTCTTTATGATATTCATTACTTGGTGTTGAAGAGGTATTATTAGTGCCTTAGTACCTAGATCATAGTTCCTT
>JBMFLZ010000087.1:0-658 GCA_049970935.1 Sulfolobales archaeon
GGATCTTATCAAGCTACTATTTATAGCAGGGTTAACGAGAGGACACATACTTATTGAGGGTCCCACAGGTACTGGTAAAACAACTATAGCTAAATTATTCGCTGTTTCTCTTGGGGGTTCTTTTAAGAGAGTGCAGATGACACCAGATCTTCTCCCCTCAGATATCATAGGATCATACTACTTTGATATTCGAAGAAGCGAGTGGGTGCTGAGGAAAGGACCTATATTCACAAATGTTCTCTTCGTAGATGAGCTTAATAGGGCTCCTCCTAGGACGCAGAGTGCATTGATTGAAGCTATGCAGGAGAGACAAGTGACTATTGAGGGAAACACTTTTCCTCTGCCAAATGTCTTTATTGTCTTAGCTTCTCAGATGCCTGTTGGTACTGAGGGGACTTATAACTTAACACCTGTTCTCATAGATAGATTCGCTTATTCATACACTACAAAACTTCCGGAGGATGAGGATCAGGAGATCGAGATTATTTTGAAATCTGAGGTTATTGAGGGTTTAGGAAATTTCAAAATAATTAATGATATAAATATTCTTGAGAAGGCCTACGAGGAGATCTCGGAGATATATGTCTCAGATAAAATACTTAGATACATAGCTAGAATAGTTAAATTTATTAGGGATAGAGAAGAAGCTATTCTATCA
>JBMFLZ010000088.1:0-620 GCA_049970935.1 Sulfolobales archaeon
AGATTCGAGACACCCGTAATTTATTATGTGGGTGAAGAGGATCCTGATAATATAAGAAGAATCATTCGTGAGAAATTAACAGCTATCGCTGAGCCAAGAGAAATTATTTCTGCATAAAACATATTCTCCTAATCTGCATAACTAACTCAATTGGGCATCTTTCAATAGCGTATATTTAAACTAATTTAATTTTTGTATAACACATTTAGATAGATTAATCTAGTGCTAAGATACATATAGGGGATGATCCGTGTGAGTGAACCCTTCAATATAGAGTTTGAAGAAGGATCCAAAAAGCGGAATAAATTCATTTGGAAGATGTCACCTCCAGTCGATACATATATACCATCTCTCGAAGATTTCTGCAGAAAATGGAGATGCGATCCAGATAAATTACTTGATAGAAGATTTAGCTTTTTGAAAGATAACTACTCAGTAGCCTATGGATTCGTAATGACTTTCTACGGAGCTTTATTCGATGCAGCTTTCCCAGAGAACGAGAAAAAATTTCTCTGGTTATTCATTAGAGAATCATTTAGATCATGGCCTGAGGAGGGTAAAGGACACAAGTTCAAATTAGAGGAATTTGGTGTATATGAAAAATACATCTCCTATATACC
>JBMFLZ010000089.1:0-610 GCA_049970935.1 Sulfolobales archaeon
TCTTTGAGAGGTTTAGTAGAGTCAGTTAGATATGTTTATGCAGAGAAGTTCTTAAGAAGTAAATTTATTGATCTAGACTACTTACAGTTTCTAAAGATCTATTACAGAGATGATTTAGCTAGTCTACTACCTAATGACATAGAGATTAGATGGAGTTTTTGGGAGAATGTATGGAAAAGATACACGAGAACATTCTCTCTCCAAGGATCACTATTTAAATGTGCATTAGATGCCCTAGCATATCTCAGGGGGAGAGGACTTATATACGTAGTGACTGGGAGAGAGATTAGATCTTGTGAAATGAGAGATGAGTTAAATCACTTAGGTATCGGAGAACTCATACATGGTCTATACACCGTGGGGGACTTCGGTAAATACACTAAAAAGAAGGATCTATTTAAATTTCTCGTGGATAAATACGAGGGTCTCGGATTCAGGAGAAGTCATTTCGTGGTTATAAGTGACTCTTATAGAGATCTGGAGAACGCGTCTGATTTAGGAGTTGAAGTTATTGGGTATGTTCCGTATAGTCTAAACTTAGTAAAAGAGATATTTGAGGAGAAAGGTTTCAAGTATATATCTTCATGGTGCGAAAGTAAATATCTTATAG
>JBMFLZ010000090.1:0-560 GCA_049970935.1 Sulfolobales archaeon
GGGCCGGGACAGTGGGGACCTCGTTGATCCATTCATGCACGCCGGAACTATCGGGAGACTGGGGCGGTGCCGAAGAAGTGAGGCACCGCCGCCAGCCCTTACCCGGCAAGGCATTTGGCTACCTTAAGAGGGTCAGAGCTGGGCCCCCGCCCCCTGCCCGAGGTTGAGAAAGAGGACAGCCCTGGCGTGTTTAAGGGGGTGGTCTGTCCCAACGATTTCAACAAATTTCCTAACATCGCCACTACTAATCTGCAGAGCGTATGTGCCGTATCTGTCAGATCTAAACACCTCCGTGGTTGAGATACCCAACACCGCAAGCATAGCTTTAACCGCCTCTAGAAGAGCCCTATCTTTCTGCGCCATTCTGATGTAAACCCGCCTCTTATCCTGCCTCGCAATTGTGCCCTCCGCGTCGAAAAATCCACGTATAAACTTCACAATCAAATCTCTATCAACAGGTGGCGAAGTGCGGACTTTAACCCACCTATCGAGAAGCTGGCTGTAGAGCTCCTTACTATAAACCTTAATTTTCCAATACGACGATCTATGCCTCACTAAAT
>JBMFLZ010000091.1:0-269 GCA_049970935.1 Sulfolobales archaeon
TAGTAGAGCAAAGCGTTCTTAAGCGTGGTGTCTTTAGCCGCGGCGACCGATTTTTGGAGTATGTCAAGGTGTTCAAAAACTGTCTTTGTTATCTGGTAGGCTAATTCATCTGGCATGTCCTTGTGGCATACAAACATATTCCAGAAGGTCAAAGTCTGCACATCCTTATCAGTACCATAAACGTTTTTAGGAATCACGCCCTTAGTAGCTAGACCCGGGAATTTTTGGGTAAAGGCGTTTATCGCATCGTCCGGTATTTCCACCAGCAC
>JBMFLZ010000091.1:279-558 GCA_049970935.1 Sulfolobales archaeon
CTATGCCCCCACGTTGCTTCAACGCGGCCGCAAGCTCCACTATTGAAGATGTCGGGAGGCCCCCGCTCCAGAAGTAGGCATCTATAGCGCCGTCCTTAAGAGCGTTGGCGCTTTCAGCCGCGCCCAGCCTCTCCCACTTAGAGAAGTCCTTCGCCGGGTCTATGCCCAACACCTGTAACAGTAGGAGAGCCTCTACCTCAGTCCCGCTCCCCGGCGCCCCGGTAGATACGCGCTTGCCCTTGAGGTCGTACACCGTCTTGATGCCCGTGTCGCTCCTAG
>JBMFLZ010000092.1:0-556 GCA_049970935.1 Sulfolobales archaeon
TTTCCCTATTAAATCTCTTCTAAGTCTCATCGCATGTGGTATCCTCTTTTAACAAACATAGAGAAATAATTTATGTTATCGAGAGCAACACCTCCTCATACTCGCTAAGACGCTTCTTAAGTGAATAACCTTTTCTCCTAGCCATGTTTAAAAAGAATCTTAGCAGTGACCTAAGTATGAGACTTTTGCCGCCTCTAATATAATATTTTGACACGATGTCCTCGGCCCAGTACACACTATGCTCAAAAGCTACCCATAGAGCTTCTATATGAGCTTTTGTGAGTCTTAGTCCTTGTATACCTGATTCTCTATCTCGCTTTAACACACCCATAGGAACAAATATCATTGGAACAATCAAGCTTCTATACGGTCTTAGTCGCTTTATTAAGTCTACCGTTGCTAACACATCATCTTCTCTCTCACCTGGAAGACCTAATATGAAAGTGGCTGCTGGGATAATATGGTGTTCATGCATTATGGAAAATGCTTCTTCAACAATTGAGGGATAATCTTCGGGTCTATAAGGTGCTGCCTTGGCAGGCATGATGATTTTTGC
>JBMFLZ010000093.1:0-551 GCA_049970935.1 Sulfolobales archaeon
TTTCCCTATTAAATCTCTTCTAAGTCTCATCGCATGTGCTATCCTCTTTTAACAAACTAGAAAAATTATGTTATCGATAGCAACACCTCTTCATACTCGCTAAGACGTTTCTTAAGTGAATAACCTTTTCTCCTAGCAATGTTTAAAAAGAATCTTAGCAGTGACCTAAGTATGAGACTTTTGCCACCTCTAATATAGTATTTCGACATGATGTCCTCAGCCCAGAATACACTGTGCTCAAAAGCTGCCCATAGAGCCTCTATGTGAGCTCTTGTGAGCCTTAGCCCTTGTATACCTGATTCTCTATCTCGCTTTAATACACCCATAGGGACAAATATCATTGGAACAATCAAGCTTCTATACGGTCTTAATCGCTTTATTAAGTCTACCGTTGCTAACACATCATCCTCTCTCTCACCTGGAAGACCTAATATGAAAGTGGCCGCTGGGATAATATGGTGTTCATGCATTATAGAAAATGCTTCTTCAACAATTGAGGGATAATCTTCGGGTCTATAAGGTGCTGCCTTGGCAGGCATGATGATTTTTGC
>JBMFLZ010000094.1:0-506 GCA_049970935.1 Sulfolobales archaeon
AAAAACACCGAAGAGAAGAAACATAAAAAATTTCCCACAACATGATGCTATGAATCAAGAAAATTTAATATGCCGCGGCCGGGATTTGAACCCGGGTTTCCCGCGCCTCATCAGCGACACGGGCTCGAGAGGCCCGCATACTTGTCCGGGCTATACTACCGCGGCACACCACATATAATATTGAAACACTCCTTTAAAGTTTTAATATACTTAATCAGGATAAGGATCGAGATACATGATTCATTTAATTTAAATCGTATAGGCACGGAGAAGAGTTTGAACCTATGTGAAGATTTCTTTCACCAAATCAATGTACCTGATCATGTAAGTCTCGGGTTTTCGAATTTATGTGGATCGAAAAACCGTAGTTTACGTAATACGTAATCGGTAAGTTCAAATTTGAATTATATAACGTGCCAAGAGACCTCATCTTGAATTACTCCTTGCCCGTTACCTAGCCCTCCCCCGAAACCTCTCTCGCTTAATTTACACTGAGATCCCATATA